>NZ_LVDR01000011.1:0-93808 GCF_007636515.1 Shewanella sp. MSW | reverse complement strand
AACAGCAATCCCCTCTTGGATCTCCCTTGCCGCCCCACACGGTGTCGAAAGCCCCTCGGCCTAATGGCGCAAATAACTACCGCTTCAGACGCTCATCCCTGATTCGACTGGCGCTGCTTCGGCATCCATGCCTCAGCCACGTTATTTGCGCCAACGGCTTTCGGCGACACCGAGGGGGGATTAGTGCAATTCTGTTAGCGCTGAGTAGCTTGAAATATCTGAAGAGTTTGCAGACATACACCTATTTTCCAGGCACAGGCGGGACTGTGACCGTTGAAAGCAGGGAAGAATGCAAACACTCAGTCAATTCTGCTTCAAAAACAAACCAAATCAGGTTTTTGTTGCCTTTGTCAAAAACTTGACCTTTGGCTAATTGTTTTCACATTCAATGCTGGCTATTGTATAACTAATTCAACCGCTTAGTTTTAGTACTTCCTTAAGCTTAAGGCGAAAGCTGCAACACTTTTCCGATTTTAGCGGAATGCAGGGACAAACAGAGTTTGGACCCGTGCGGTAGCCATGTCTTTACTCGACGTTTTTTGTAAGGCCATAGGTTGTACAGCTTGAAGCGCTTATGACAAGCACCTCAGAACTGATTTTTATACAGTATTATTGACCTTCTCGACAAAATGCTGGAAATTTGCAGCTAAGTTTGCGCGTTATTTCTGTAACATTTTAGAAAATAACATTAAATTCATAACGTTAAAAAATACAGCTGGTAGATAATAGGTTTGGAAACCGCGCATGCGCGTTTAGCTGCAAGGGATATTCGGGCTAAACTCTATTATATCCAGCTAATACAAACAGATAGCGATGCGCGTTTACACTCCTCCGAGGACTAAAACGCGCATGCGTACTATACAGCTGTTATACGGTATTGTGCGAATGTGTGTTTCGAATCGTACGGTCTTCTAATTATTTATGGAGAAAAAATTGAAGAAAATTGACCTTCACATGCACACAGTGCCGACGATTAGTGATGCTCACTTTGATTTTTCGTTAGAGAAATTAGAAGAGTATGTTAAAACAGCCGAACTCGACGCTATAGCAATAACAAATCATGACGTATTCGACTTGGCACAATTTAGAGAAATCGATAAAGCGCTTGACTGTGTTGTGTTTCCAGGTATTGAAATAAATCTAGCTAAAGGTCATATTCTTCTCATCTCCGAAAATGAACATTTAGATGAGTTTCAAATCAAAACTCAAGCGATAACTGAGAAAATCAATGTTATAGGAGACTTTATTAGCGTAGATGAGTTGTTTCAGATTTTTGGTGACCTCAATAAATACTTACTAATCCCCCATTATGAAAAAAAGCCTTCCATCTCGCGACAGACGATTGACCAAATGGGCGAATTCATATCTGCTGGTGAAGTTGATAGCCCCAAAAAGTTTATTCGTTTGGCTAAAGATGACACAGAATTAACACCAGTTATTTTTAGTGATGTAAGAATTCGTGAAGGTATGAGCAAGTTCCCATCCAGACAAACATATATCGACTGTGGAGATATTTCCCTTAGTTCATTGAAACATAGCTTGCGTGATAGAAATAAAGTAGCTCTATCTAGGTCAGAGGGGAATTCACTATTTCAGGTTTTTGACGATGGTCAAAAGCTATCCACCGGACTTAATGTTGTTCTAGGAGCACGATCTTCAGGGAAGACTGAAACGCTAACTCAGATAAGCAATGACTGCGATAATGTAAAATATATTCAACAATTTTCACTTGTTCAAAGAGATGACGTTAACTATGAAAAAGAATTCAATGACGATGTCGCTCGGAAGAAGAGTATATTCGCTGATAAGCATCTGACTCCATTCAAGACTGTTCTCGATGATGTGTTAAATATTGATATTAGAGTTAATCAACGAAAGGTAGAAGATTATCTATCAACACTTCTAAGGTCGGCAGAAGAGGCAGAGAAATTTGACGCATTCTCTAAAGTAGCACTCTTTAATGAAACACAATTTGAAGTGGCTCAAGATAAGGGGCTTGGAGATCTTATCGGTTCTGTTCGACAACTGATAGAGAACATCGAATATAGAGAAATCATTGATAAACATATTGATGTAAATAACTTGAAAGCTTTGGCTACTGAGTTAATTGAGCTTCTTTGGTCAAAAGCGTATGAAAGAAAGAAGAGAAGTTTTGTAAATGACATCGTTAGAGATGTCAAAAGTAAGCTCCAATTAAGAACATCAGCGACACAAGTTAAAGATGTCGACCTATACAGGGTCATGATTGAGCACAGGAAGGTTTTAAAATTCAACCAAATTGCAAAATTACTACAAACTGAGAAAGTAATATTTCAGGAAAACATTCAGGGATTTAAAGTGATATGCAAGCAGCGAGCATTTAATGGTGCTGGCGAAATTTTGCGTGTCAGTGGACAAAAGGTTGGTTTCAGCGACGCCTATAAAGAATATGCTTCACCTTATAAGTATCTCATTGCATTGAGGGAGAATGGAGCCTGGACTCCATCCGAATTTTATAAGTACTTTTCATGCATTGAATATGAAATACTCAACAAAGATGGATTCAAGGTGTCAGGTGGTGAAAGGTCTGAATTTCGTCTTTTGCAGGAGATCAAAGATGCACAAAATTTTGATTATCTGTTGATAGATGAACCAGAGTCGTCGTTTGATAACCTTTTCCTAAAAGGCGAAGCTAATCAAATGCTGAAAGAGATATCTAAAACAATGCCGGTAGTTGTTGTCACCCATAATAGTACAGTTGGAGCTTCAATCAATGCAGATTATATAGTGTACACATCAAAAGAGATTGAAGGTAATGAGATCGTATATAGAAGGTATTCAGGGTATCCATCCGACAAAGAGCTTTGTTCAGTTGACGGAAAAACAATAAACAATTTCCAGGTTACCATGAACACACTGGAGGCTGGCGAAGAAGCTTATATTGATAGAAGAGGCAGCTATGAAAGCATTAAAAATTGAAAATAATCAGGGATACTTCCTGACAGAAGACGGGACCTATGAAACCGTCGATAAAATAGATAAGACAATTCTTCTTAAGTTAGTTAATGCGGCTCTAGAGGACGGCTTCCAAATCGATGAATACAATGAAGATAACCTAAAGAACCAAGCTCATCAAATTATATATAAAAGTATCAGTGAAAAGCTTAACGATTTACACAATAGAAGAAGCCAGTTTCGTGATGAGTCAGAGCGGCTGTATCTAGATGAATACGAAAAGTATAAAGCTTGATATCGGCGATATTAAAATCAGATCCGTTTAAATGCCGTATAACAAGCCACTGCACTCGGAAATTTTACTCGCTTCGCTCCCAAAATTCCGGTGAGTGGGGCGTTGATATGATTCCCTTTGTCAAATAGGTAAAAGTGTCCTTACCGGAGACCCAAAAATCTCCGGTAAGGGCACTCTGACAGTCGGACTTTGGCGAGTAAGTGTCGGCGGTTGACCTTGCTGATATCCGCGAGTTTGGTTATTCGCATTACTTGTGTTCGCCGCAGGAGCCTTGCCTCAGTCTAGGAGCGCGGATGTGACCGCTTAACGCCCTCGAGGATTGCTCGCACCGCTGCCGCCGTCCGGCGCTGCCAGAGTGATTTTTAAATGTAATTCAGTACGCTTGTTGTGGCATATCGGCATCAAAACCTTGGGCTAAATCCCAAATGTAGCCTGTCAGTTCGCGAGCCACAGCGGTAACGACCTTATTGTATTCTTTGCCTCTTGCTTTTAAGGCATGAAAGCGTCGACATAGGCGCTGCTGGATTTCCCATGAGCGAGTTTGCAGTTTGATAGAGTGCTCTTGTTGGCGACTTTCCAATTCCCTCGAGACCCGAGCGGGGAAACGATAGGCCCAGGCCGATTCAATAAGGATGCGTCTGGCGTGGCTATTGCCGCACTTAGTGATGCCGCCACGCCGTTCCCGCTGACCACTGGAGTGTTCGCTGGGTGTCAAACCGACAAAGTTCATCAGTGAACGCGGAGAAGCAAAGCGTCTGAGGTCACCCAGTTCCGCCAATAGGGTCATAGCGGATAAGAAACGTACTCCACGCAGTACCGTCAGACGTTGCACCAGTGGGTACCAACGCCAGCTTTCTGCCAAGCTTTGCAGTTCCAATTCCAGCCGTTGCAAGCGCTCATAGCGCTCGGTAACGATATGAATGTAGTGCTGAAAGGTGATTTTAGTAGCACTTTGCGGAAAGTTGATATCAGCCAGGTGGCGTCGATAGGCCTCGGTCCAGTTTTGCCGACCTGTGCAGGGATGGCCATGACGCAGCAGAAAGGATTTCAGCCGTTGCCGTGCCTGGCGAAAATCGAGCATGGCATCTTCCCGGCAGCGGATAAGGTCGCGGATAGCTTCATCCCGCTCATCCGGAACATAAATAGAGTGCAAATCGCCGCTACGCGCTAACCTGGCCAATGTCATGGCATCGCGTTTATCGGTTTTGACCCGGTCGCCCGGAGCTTTGGGGATGAGTGCCGGCGCTACCACCCAGCATTCAATGCCACGGCGCAACAGATGACGATAGAGCCAGAAGCCACAGGGACCGGCCTCATAGATAACACATATCTTGCTGGTCTTGGCTGTTTGATTTTTAATGAGTTTATCGAATGAACGCAGGTTGGTTGGGATTGTGCCATGGTAATGCACTGTCTCAGCAGACTTATCAGAAACCCAGGCCACGTCAGTGGTCTCCTTGTGTACGTCCAACCCGATAAAAAGTGTGTTAGCTTTAGACATGTCGGCCTCCTGTGATTGTTTGCCTATTGGATCAACAAACAGTGTGGCTCTGGTTTAACTAATCCACGAGAAAACACGGAGGCCGACACCTGCACAGGGAATCATTATGTCTAACTGTCATATGAGCTTCAGAGAAGAATTGGAAAAAAAGTGGAAGATTACTATCGCTTTGTTGAGTGAGGCTCGTGCAGTTCTTTGTGAATGCCCGGGTGTTGGCAAATATATCGCCGAGTACGATGAATACCTTGATCACAACGAGCTAGAACTAGCACTGGATATGCTAGAAGAAGCAGCACTTGAGGCAACAAGTAAGCCTCCAGAAGAAATTTGGGTAAAGCTCAAAGATGCTGCAAAGTCTATGGGCTTAGAGGAACGCTGTGAATTCTATAATCAGCAAATACAAAACAGTTAACAAAATAAAAAAATAACAAAATCGCCTGTGCGAGATGGCCGCTCTCGAACATCTTGCTCTTCACGGCATTCAGGCTTTCTGCCTATCCGCACCGCAGCTGATGGGCCATATAATGGCAACCCAGATATCAAGCATAAAAAAACGCACCCTAAGGTGCGTTTCTTGTTAACTCTGCATGTCAGCTTAGTGCTGGAACATGGCAGAGATAGATTCTTCATTGCTGACGCGGCGGATAGCCTCGGCCAGTACCGCTGACATGGTCAGCTGGCTCACTTTGCCTGTCTTGAGCATTTCTGGGCTCAAAGGCACAGTGTCAGTGACTATGACTTCGTCGATCACTGAATTTACTATGTTGCTGGCGGCGTTACCGGAGAATACCGGGTGGGTCGCATAAGCAAAGACGCGGTTGGCGCCGTGTTCTTTCAGGGCTTCAGCAGCCTTACACAGAGTGCCACCTGTGTCGATCATGTCATCAACTATGATGCAGTCACGGCCTTGAACGTCACCTATGATGTGCATTACCTGAGCCACGTTGGCCTGTGGGCGACGCTTGTCGATGATCGCCAGATCTGAGTCGTCGAGCAGTTTGGCTACGGCGCGGGCGCGAACAACACCACCGATATCGGGGGAAACAACAACCGGGTTATCCAGCTTCTTGGCCAGCATATCTTCAAGCAGCACAGGGCTACCGAAGACGTTGTCTACCGGTACATCGAAGAAGCCCTGGATCTGCTCGGCGTGCAGGTCACAGGTCAGTACTCTGTCGACACCCACGCTGGAGAGGAAATCGGCAACCACTTTGGCGGTAATGGGTACACGGGCGCTGCGGACACGGCGGTCCTGACGGGCATAACCAAAGTAAGGGATAACGGCTGTGATACGGCCGGCTGACGCGCGGCGCAGGGCATCAACCATTACGATCAACTCCATCAGGTTGTCGTTGGTTGGTGCGCAGGTGGACTGAATGATAAACACATCAGCACCACGTACATTTTCGTTTATCTGGACACTGATTTCACCATCGCTGAAACGGCCTACCTCTGCGTCTCCGAGTTTACAAAAAAGACGGTCTGCTATCTTTTTGGCGAGACTGGGGGTAGCGTTCCCAGCAAAGAGCTTGATGTCGGGCACTGTAAGAACCTCAGGCGTTTGCTTTATTTTAGTGGCTGGGATAAAACGGTTGCAGCGCTTTATCCCGGAAGAAACTGTTCAGAGGCGAGCCAGTCGACTCTGAAGCGGCGATCTATTTATCCCTTTGGCAACAAAGCCTTTGAATGATGACGGCAGCTTTGCCAGACAATCGAGAGCTTGTTGCTGTTTTTCGAATTCCCCGAACACGCAGGCGCCGGTTCCGGTCATTCTGGACGGCGCATATTCTAGCAGCCAGGCCAAGGCCTTGGCAACTTGAGGGTAATGGCGGCACACCAGTTCCTGACAATCGTTTTGCCAGGGGCTGCTCAGTAGTTGCTCCAGAGAGAGCTTGGGAGTATCTCTCGGTAAATCAGGGTCATGGAATACTTTTTCAGTGGAAACATGGGCCTCGGGAACCAATATCAGATACCAAGGTTCGGCCGGTTTCACCGGCTGAAGTTTTTCGCCGACCCCTTCGGCAAAGGCCGCCATGCCCTTAATGAAAACAGGAACATCTGCGCCGAGTTTTAAACCAATTTGTTCAAGTTCCGCTTCGCTCAGGCCGGTTTGCCACAGGGCATTGAGAGCCACCAGAGTCGTGGCTGCGTCCGACGACCCGCCTCCCAGACCGCCGCCCATGGGCAGCTTCTTGTCGAGCCAGATCTCGGCCCCCATTTCACAGCCACTGGCTTGCTGCAATGATTTTGCGGCCTTGAGAATTAAGTTATCGCTATCCGGGACAGCGGCGCCCAAATTGGAGTGCAGTTTGAGTTCGCCATTGGTGGTGACTTTAAAGTCCAACAGATCGCCATGGTCGAGAAACTGAAACAGGGTCTGTAGTTCATGGTAGCCGTCTTGGCGACGGCCATTGATGTGCAAAAACAGGTTCAGCTTGGCCGGGGCCGGCCAGCCAAGCGAAAGACTATTGGGCTGGAGGTTTGGGTGATCGAGGCTCATGGCTGCTGGCTTTCCTTGGTGATGAGTGTGCTCTGGGCTTCGAGCGCCTGCCACTCGGTTAACTGGATCTTGAGTTCGAGTACGCCGCGATTGAGTTTGAGAAGGCGCGGAATATCGGCACCGCTTTGTTGCTGCCAACTGAGGTACTTCACCTGCCATGGCGGGTTAACGCTGCCATCTTCCAGGCTCTGGGGTTTACCGTCATTGTTTGTGAGCAGGAGTTCAGTGTCGGCGGCGCTGAGGCCAAGCACCCAGCGGGGCAGGGCGTTAAGCGGAATACTCCAGCTGCTGAGGCCATCGAGTAAACGCTGCGGGTCACGGTTGCGGTAGACTTCGCCGTCCAGCTCCAAAAAGGCGCCATCCGGGCCGCTCTTCAGCAGCATCACACTGGTGCCCAACATGGTGGTGAGTCTCAGCTCTTCCGTCGTCGGGGTATGCAGCCAATAGAGATTAGTGCTGAACTTTTCCTCAGGAGTCTTTACCGCCAGCTTGCCTTTCAGCTCCCAGGCCTTGGCTTGGTCGGCGTGCTTGACTTGAGTCGCCTGCCAGCGGGCATCGGGCAGGCTGCTACAACCACCGAGCAACGTAAGGAGCAATAAGGGCAACAACAAGCGCAGTGCCGACAGAGGTGTAAAACAGGTTTTTGTGAAGTACTTCAAAATAATCATCTGTTGTTCACTGTGTAGGCCGCCTATGATACGAGGGCTTTGGCAGAATACCAATAAGCGTCGACCCCAGTGGTGTCGCCTTGTGGCTTTTGCCAGCACCTGCTTAGCTTAATTGATAAATTGGTTGAGAAGTTAGACCTTTATTCGGTTTTGTTAAGCGTATTCTGTTTTTAAGGTGGCCAATTCAGTAGAATGGCCGCATCCTACAGCGACGCCAAGAGTCCAGAACGAGTTCAGATGAGCCTTGTAGCAATTGGTATAAACCATAAAACCGCCACTGTTGACCTGCGTGAGAAAGTTGCCTTTGCCCCGGATAAGATCCATGACGCCATGCGCAGCCTGGCCAAGGAGACCCAGAGCGGGGAAGCCGTCATCGTTTCCACCTGTAACCGTACCGAGCTTTACTGCAATACAGAAAATGCCGAGCAGGTGGTGCGTTGGTTGGAAGACTATCATGGCCTGAGCCATGAAGAGGTGGCCCCTTGCCTTTACCAACACTGTGGGCAGCCCGCGGTGCAACATTTAATGCGGGTCGCATCCGGGCTTGACTCTCTGGTGCTGGGCGAGCCGCAGATCCTCGGTCAGGTCAAACAGGCGTTTGCCAAAGCCAAGGAGTCAGGCACAGTGGCACTGACACTGGATCGCCTGTTCCAAAATACTTTTGCCGTGGCCAAGAAGGTGCGCACCGAAACGGAAATCGGTACTGCGGCTGTTTCGGTAGCTTTTGCCGCCGTCAGCATGGCCAAACATATCTTCTCTTCTCTGGCGACTACCAAGGTACTACTCATAGGTGCCGGTGAAACCATAGAACTGGTTGCCCGTCATCTGAAGGAAAACGGTGTGACCAGCATGGTGGTGGCCAACCGCACCATTTCCCGCGCCGAAGCCATGTGCGAAGAGTTTAATGCCCAGGCGATTACCCTGGAACAGATACCAGATTTTCTCCCCAAGGCCGATATCGTGATATCCTCTACCGCCAGTCCGCTGCCTATTCTGGGCAAGGGCATGGTAGAAAAAGCGCTGAAGCAGCGCCGCCATCAACCTATGTTATTGGTTGATATAGCGGTTCCCCGTGATATTGAGGCAGAAGTCGGTGATTTGGACGATGCCTTCCTCTACACGGTCGATGATCTGCAAAGCATAATCGAACAGAATATGGCCTCCCGTAGAGAGGCCGCCGAGCAAGCGGAAGTCATTGCCGAAGAGCATTCACACCAGTTTATGGAGTGGGTTCGTTCACTGGAATCGGTCGACAGCATTCGCGAATATCGTACCCAGAGCATGGCGATTAAAGATGAGCTGGTTGAACGGGCTATGAACAAGTTGGCACAGGGAGCAGACACAGAGCAGGTGCTGCTGGAACTGGCTAACCGCCTGACCAACAGACTGATCCATGCTCCGACCCAGGCCCTGACTGCTGCCAGTCGTCAGGGGGATCTCAATGCTTTGGGTCAATTGAGAACCGCGCTCGGCTTGGATAAACACTAAGGTTAGCGAGCTAAATGAAGGAATCCGTTATCCGCAAGCTGGAAGGCTTGCTTGAGCGTAATGAAGAAGTATTGGCCCTGCTCAGTGATGCAGGTGTCATAGCGGATCAGGACAGGTTCAGAGCCCTGTCACGGGAATATGCTCAGCTTGAAGATGTGGTCAAAGGCTTTAAGGCCTACCAGCAGGCGCAGGCGGATCTGCAAACCGCACAGGAGATGCTGGCCGAGGAAGATCCTGAGCTGAAAGAGATGGCTCAGGAAGAGATCAAGGCGGCCCGCGCTCAGTTGGAGCAGCTGGAAGGCGAGTTGCAAATTCTGCTGTTGCCCAAAGACCCCAATGATGCCAGCAACGCCTTTCTGGAAATCCGTGCCGGTGCAGGCGGTGATGAAGCGGCTATCTTTGCCGGCGATCTATTCCGTATGTACAGCCGTTATGCCGAGAGCCAGCGCTGGCAGGTCGAAGTCATGAGCGCCAGCGAAGGCGAGCATGGCGGTTTCAAAGAGGTGATAGCAAAAGTCAGCGGTGACGGTGTTTACGGCAAACTCAAGTTTGAGTCCGGTGGTCACAGGGTACAAAGGGTGCCGGAAACCGAATCCCAGGGGCGGGTGCATACCTCGGCCTGTACCGTGGCCGTTATGCACGAAGTGCCCGAGGCCCAGGCGGTGGAAATCAACCCGGCCGAGCTGCGTATCGACACCTTCCGCTCTTCCGGTGCCGGTGGTCAGCACGTTAACAAAACCGACTCGGCAATTCGTATTACCCACTTGCCCACAGGCTTGGTGGTGGAATGCCAGGATCAGCGCTCGCAGCACAAGAACAAGGCTCAGGCCTTGAGCGTACTGGCGGCCCGTTTGCAGGCGGCTGAAGATGAAAAACGCCGCAGCGCCGAAGAATCTACCCGTCGCTCTCTGGTGGGTAGCGGTGACCGCTCAGAGCGGATCCGTACCTATAATTTCCCTCAGGGAAGGGTGAGCGACCACAGGATCAACCTGACACTGTATCGTCTCAACGAGGTGATGGAAGGAGACCTGGAGCAGCTGCTTGAGCCTTTGATGCAAGAGCATCAGGCTGACATGCTGGCGGCTCTGTCCGACGAATAAAAGGACTGTCTGTGACTAAACTCAATATTGCCGAGGCCCTGCAATGGGCCTCTTCTATGCTGGCCGCATCGTCCGAGTCTGCCCATGCAGATGCCGAAGCCCTGTTGCTGCATTGCTTGGGCAAGAGCCGCAGTTTTCTCTATACCTGGCCCGAAAGAAACTTATCGGCCGAACAACACAAGCAGTTCACCCTGATGGTGCAGCGTCGCAGCCAAGGTGTGCCTGTGGCTCATATTGTCGGTGAGCGCGAGTTCTGGTCACTGCCTTTTATCGTTAATGAATCCACCCTTATCCCGCGCCCGGATACCGAAATCCTGGTGGAAACCGCGCTCAATCTGCAGCTTTCAGATGATATCGCCGTGCTGGATCTCGGCACAGGTACCGGTGCTATTGCACTGGCGCTGGCCCATGAACGGCAAGGCTGGAGAGTGACTGCCGTCGATAAGGTCGAGGCCGCGGTGGCGCTGGCCTGTGCCAACCGGGATAACCTGAAGTTGCCGCAGGTGGAGATCCTTCAGAGCGACTGGTTTTCGGCAGTTAAGGGACGCAAATTCCAACTGATTGTTTCCAACCCTCCCTATATTGAGGAGGATGATGAGCATCTTGAGATGGGCGATGTGCGCTTTGAACCCCGCAGCGCCTTGACCGCCGCCGATCAGGGTTTTGCCGACCTATTCCATATCGCAGCCCATGCCAGGGAGCACTTGCTGCCGGGCGGTTATCTGCTGCTGGAGCATGGTTATGCCCAAGCGGTGAAACTCAGGGAGAAACTTGCCGAGCTCGGTTATCAACAGGTGGCCACAGTGCGTGATTTTGGCTCCAATGAAAGATGTACTCTGGGTTTGTGGCCCGGTTGAGTCTCTGTGCCCGGGAGTCACGCCCGGGCTTGAAAACCGCGAATATCGTCCCCACTTCCTGCCTTAATTCTGCCTTTTCGACAGCGGCTTGGCCTTGGTGCTGAGCACTGCGATAGGGTACACTGTCGCCTTTGTTCACCTACAGATAGCTATCCGATGGAAACTTTTTACAGCCTGTATCCGGCAGTTAAACACCTGCACATGACTCTAATCGCCGTCAGCGTATTGCTGTTCATTGTGCGTTTCGTGCTTAAGCTGCGTCAGTCAGCCATTATGGACAAGAAACTGCTGAAGGTAGGTCCCCATGTGATCGATACTTTCCTGCTGCTGTCCGGATTGATTCTGTGTTTTATGATTAAGCAGTATCCCTTCGTTGATCCTTGGATGACGGAGAAGATAGGCGCAGTGGTCGCTTACATACTGCTGGGCGTGATGGCGCTCAAGTCCAACCGTAATCTGATCTTCCGGATCTTCGCCTTCCTCGGTGCTCTGGGCTGGGTGGTTTATGCGGCAAAACTGGCACACTTCAAACAAGCGGTAATTCTGGGGTAATGCAACAATATTCTCTTAAGCAAGACGAACTCTCTCTGCCCGAGTCGGCATTTGAGCTTTGCCAACATCTGGGCTTTGGCCAGGCCAAACAGGCTAACTGGGCCTGGCTGGAACTGTCCGGCTCAGTGCTCAGCCATTATCTGGTGGATCAGCAGCGGCGCTTTCAGGCGCTGCTGGACTGGTTTTACAAGGACCTGGGGTTTGGCCCCAGGGAAGATTATTTTTCCCGGCAGGCGGCCGATCTCGGCCAGTGTATTCTCAGCCGCCAGGGGAACAGTACCACATTGGCAACTGTGCTTATGTTGCTGGGCAAACAGCTGGACTTGAAATTCGACCCTGTGCTGCTGCCGGGCACCACAGTGCTGGCCTGCCACGTGGCCGGTGAACTCATCTATCTCGACCCGCTTCGGGGGGAGCGCCTCAGCAAAGAGCGCTTGCATGCCCTGGTTCGCGGTGAGCTTGGGAACAGTGCGCCGCTAAAAGCGTCTTACCTCAAGCCGGTTGGCACCCAGAGGCTGATGACCCGCATGCTGCATGAACTCAAGGCGGGCGCCATAGTTGCCCATGAGTTTGAAGTCGCGATGGAGTGCTGTAATTTGCTACTTGAATGGCATGCCGACGATCTCAGCCTGCATCGGGAGCGCGCCTTTATTGCCCAGCAACTGGGGGCGATTCATGTCGCCAGCGCCGACCTGCAGTATTTTGTCGACAATAGCCCGCACGACCCTGTGGTCGAGTTGGTGAAGATGCAACTCAGAGAATTGGGAGACGACCCTCAGACCTTTCATTGAACCTGCCCGCGAGGGCAGTGATAAAAATATAAATATTAAAATAAAACAATAAATTGCAATCGCAAGGGAGATAGGACCTATGAGCAGTACCTCACAGGCGGCTACTGAAATGACCGCGCTGGTGACCAATGACGCCACCGCGCTCGGTATTCTGGCCGCCATTCTCGGCTTCGTTTTTTATACCAACAGCAGCAGCCATCCTTTCTGGCAGAAGTTTTACCGCTTCATTCCGGCTTTGCTGTTGTGTTACTTCCTGCCATCCTTGCTCAATACCTTTGGGATTGTCGATGGCAGCAGCTCCAAACTTTACTATGTGGCGTCCCGTTATCTGTTGCCGGCCTGTTTGGTATTGCTGATCCTCAGCGTCGATATCAAAGCTATTCTGGGATTGGGTCCCAAGGCGGTAGTGATGTTTTTGACCGGCACTATGGGCATTGTCATCGGGGGCCCGATTGCCCTGCTTATCATGTCGGCAATCGACCCGACATTGACCGCTGGTCACGGCCCGGACGCGGTCTGGCGCGGCATGACCACACTCGCCGGCAGCTGGATTGGCGGCGGTGCCAACCAGGCGGCGATGAAAGAGATTTATGAAGTGGGCGGCAATATCTTCTCCGTGATGGTCACTGTCGATGTGATAGTCGCCAACATCTGGATGGCCGTGCTGCTGTTTATGGCATCCAGGGCCAAGGAGATAGATGCCAAGACAGGTGCAGATACCAGCGCCATTGAAAGCCTCAAGGCCAAGGTGGAACAGTATCATGCCGAAAATGCCCGCATTCCCAGCCTGCGCGACATTATGCTGATAGTGGCTGTGGGCTTTGGTATTACCGGTCTGGCCCATGTCGGCGCCGATCTGCTGGCTCCCTGGTTTGCGACTAACTATCCCTGGACCGAGCAATACAGTCTGACCTCCGGATTCTTCTGGCTGGTAGTGATAGTGACCACCATAGGTTTGCTGCTGTCATTCAGCCCGGCCCGTCATTTGGAAGCGGCCGGCGCCTCCAAGATAGCCTCGGCTTACCTCTACATACTGGTGGCTACAATCGGTTTGCATATGGATGTATCCCAAATTATGGATACGCCGATTTACTTCCTGGTGGGTATTATCTGGATGTTGGTGCATTCGGGATTGATGCTGCTGGTGGCCAAGCTTATCCGTGCGCCGCTGTTTTATATGGCGGTGGGCAGCCAGGCCAACGTTGGCGGCGCGGCGTCTGCGCCCGTAGTGGCTGCGGCCTTCCACCCGGCACTGGCACCCGTAGGTGTACTGCTGGCGGTATTCGGCTATGCTTTAGGCACTTATATGGCCTGGCTCTGTGGCCAGTTGCTGCAGGCCGTGGCCGGCTGATTTAAGTTAACGCCGCATGAGCGGCATTCAAGAGAGAAGTTGCGATGAGTAATAAAACCATACATCTGGGGGCTATCGAGATAGCCAATGACAAGCCCTTTGTGCTGTTCGGTGGCATGAATGTACTCGAGTCGCGGGACTTGGCGATGACCATTGCCGAAACCTACGCGGAAGTCACTCAGAAGCTGGGGATCCCTTATGTGTTCAAGGCCTCCTTCGACAAGGCTAACCGCTCATCCGTCAACTCCTATCGTGGCCCCGGCATGGAAGAAGGTTTGAAAATCTTCCAGGAGATCAAGGACACCTTCAAGCTGCCATTGATTACCGATGTGCATGAGCCTTACCAGTGTGCGCCTGTGGCCGAAGTGGTGGACATCATCCAGTTGCCGGCCTTTCTGGCGCGTCAGACAGATCTGGTGGTGGCCATGGCCAAGACAGGGGCTATCATCAATGTGAAAAAGCCTCAGTTCCTGGCGCCCCATGAGATGCGACACATCATCAAGAAATTCAACGAAGCGGGCAATGATGAGATCATTCTCTGCGAGCGTGGCAGCTGCTTTGGTTATAACAACCTGGTAGTGGACATGTTGGGCATGGATGAGATGAAGCAATCAGGCTACCCGGTGATCTTCGATGCCACCCATGCGCTGCAGCGCCCTGGCGGCCGTGAAGATTCTGCCGGTGGTCGTCGTGCCCAGGCAACCGAACTGGCCCGCAGCGGCATGGCGCTGGGACTGGCCGGGCTGTTTATTGAGGCGCACCCAGACCCGGACAACGCCAAATGTGATGGCCCTTGTGCCTTGCCATTGCAGCAACTGGAAGGGTACCTGAGCCAGATGAAGGCCGTTGATGAGCTGGTGAAGTCTTTCCCGGCGCTGGATACCAGTCGCTGAGCCAAGCGCTTGGTTAACCTTACCTAAGCTGCTGCAAGCTGCGCCTTTGATTGAATAGCGAATCACTTAGCTAGCGTGTTAGCCTCAAACGCCCGCGATTGCGGGCGTTTTTCATTGCAGTCATGGCTTGCTGTTCATCGGCAAGCATTCTCGGGCGCAAATTTTAAGGACAAGCCACCCATGTGGATCTTCTTTACCCTGATGGCCGCCTTTATGCAGGCGTGGCGCAACGCGTTTCAGAGCCGTCTCAGTCGCGATGTCAATGTTGCCGGGGTGACGCTGGCGCGTTCATACCATTCCTTATAGAAGTTTGGGCTACTCAGAGCTGTGTCAGCCATTCGAGTTCAAGCCAGATTGGCGATGACATAGTGATTCTACGGCGAGGCAAGTTGGCGCAGTAATCGGGTGGCTGACAAGCTCCCGTAGGGCGAGTTGAAAAAGCGCGTATGCGGCGTAGGTTGGTTCAGCGCCATGTCGCTCACGGCCGTGCCTTATGTGAAAACGCTCGGGCAGGTGGAAGTCTTCTTTATGATGCTGATCTCCAGCCTTTGGCTCAAGCAGCGGGTCAAGGTCAAGGATATGGGCGGCCTGGTACTGATTGCCCTGGCCGCGGTATTGGTGCTTTGGGGATGATTTAGCCGTGTGGCTCCAATGCCTTTATCTGGGCCAGCAGTTCGCTGTTGATTGGCAGCGAGAGCCCATATTGCTCGGCGCGCTGTTGCAGGTAACCGTTGATATAGTCAATTTCCGTCTTGCGGCCGTGCTTGAGATCCTGATACATGGAGGAGTAGTTGGCGGCGGTTAGCCGTATCACTTCCTTGACTCTGGCGTGCAGCGCATCGAACGTCAGCGCTATGCCTTCCTGCTTGGCTACCTGTAACAGCTCATCGAGAATGGCGCAGATTGTTCCCTCAAACTCGGGGGCGGCCAGGGCACCGTTGTTGACTCTGTGAATGGCGGTCAGCGGATTGATAACGGCATTGACCGCCAGCTTTTGCCACAGGGCTTCGAGAATGGCATTGCTCCACTGACTGCCGGGAATAGCATTGAGCAGAGCGGTTTTCATCACCTCTGGCATGGGGGCGCCGATTAAGTCACCTATCTGGGTCAGGCCACTGCCGGTTTGGCGAATATGATTGCTGCTTAGTCTCAGCGCCGCCTGACTTGTCGTGCCCAGGCTCAGTGGCCGCTCATGCAGCTTGGCGGCCAGACTCTGATGAGGACCAAGTCCATTGTGCAGCAGCAGGATGCGACAATTCGGGTGAAGTCTTGGCAGCACAGGCTCCAGCGCCGCTTCAACCTGATAGGCTTTGACTGTGACCAGCAAGAGATCGAGCTGCTTGAGCTTGCTCGAGTCCTGCGCCAGGCACAGAAACGATGTTTGCAGACTCTGGTCGCCAAGCTCCAGGGTATAGACGTGTTCTTCGCCCTGCTGCGCCAATGGCAGGGTGTTGGCTGTTGGCAACACTCTGGGTAATAACCAAGGTTCAAGACCGGCTGCAGCCAGTTGCTGCGCCAGCAGTTGCCCTATGGCCCCAACGCCGAGGATCCCTATCTGCATCCCGTTACTCCTTCAGCATGGCGGCGCCAAAATACTTGCGATAGCCCCAGAGAGATACGTAGAAGAGTACGACTCCGGTCATATCGGCGACAAAGTCGGCCATATCGGCACTGCGGTAAGGCAGGCGGGATTGCACCATCTCTATCAGAATGCCGTAGCCGGCCAGGGTGGCAAACATTAAGTACCAGCGGGGGCGAAATGCCAGATAGGTCAGCCAGGCGAGGGCAAAGAAACTGCCGATATGGCCCACTTTATCCAGGTTAGGAATGCTCTGAGGGTAGTTAGGCTTGGAAAAAACCAGGTAGCTGATCACCGCCAGGGCAATCAACAAAGCAATTTTAAACAGCAGCTGTCGGTTAATCACAAATCACGCAGGGTTGGAAAGCTTGGCGAACATCATAGTCAAAATAAAGCCTGGCTGTCATCAGCAGACTTGGATTTATTCAGCTCGGCTTCAACTTAGGGTAGACTGGCGCTATTGGTTTGACTGATAAGTAAAAGGCGATGAAATGCCCTCATTCGATATAGTGTCAGAAGTAGATGCCGTTGAGCTGCGTAACGCAGTGGATAACAGCAAACGTGAATTGGATACCCGCTTCGATTTCCGTGGGGTGGAATTTGCGGTGGAGTATAAAGACTTTGTAGTGACCCTGTCGGCAGAGTCGGACTTTCAGTGCAATCAGATGGTGGATATTTTAAGAACCCAACTGAGCCGTCGTAATGTGGATCCCAAGGCGATGGAAGTGGATGAAAAGGCGATTCACAGCGGCAAGATGTTCTCTTTGAAGGTTAAGTTCAAACAAGGCATAGAGGCTGATGTGGCCAAGAAGCTGGTAAAACAGATCAAAGACAGCAAGATAAAGGTGCAGGCGCAAATCCAGGGCGACTCGGTACGGGTCACAGGCAAGAAGCGTGATGACTTGCAGGCTGTGATGGCGCTGGCCCGTAATGCCGAGCTGGGCCAGCCTTTCCAGTTCAATAATTTCCGCGACTAGTCGTTAATCTGCGACTTGAGCGTATCCTGAGCAGTATCAGCCCGCCTCGGCGGGCTGTTTTTTTGCACCAGCCAAATCAGCAGCAGCACGGGCAAGCCTATGATGCTGGCGCTGACAAAGAAATTTACATAGCCAAAGGCGTTGACCCAGGCGCCGGAGAAGCCGGCAATAAACTTGGGAAACAGTAACATCACCGAAGACAGCAGCGCATACTGAGTGGCACTGTAGCCACTGCTGGTGAGGCTGGAAAGGTAGGCGATAAAGGCCGCTGTGGCGATACCGCCGCTGAAGTTGTCCACCGAAATTGCCAGGGTCAGCAGTGGCACGTTGTAGCCCACCATGGCCTGCAGGGCGAACAACAGATTGGTGGTGGCCACCAGGAAGGCGCCGACATAGAGGATTTTTATGGTGCCGAAGCGTGCCAACAACACCCCGCCGAATGCCGAGCCCACCAGGGTCATTATCAGACCATAGACCTTGCTCAAGGTGGCTATCTCTTCCTTGCTGAAGCCCATATCCACATAGAAAACATTGGCCATGATCCCCATGACGATATCTGAGATCCGGTAGCAGGAGATCAGCATAAGGATCAGAATCGCGCTCTTGCCGTAGCGGCGAAAGAAATCGATAAAGGGCAGGGCCACGGCGCTGTAGAGCCAGGAGATAAAGGCGGCCATCCTATCTGTGCCGGCCTGGGTCAGCTGCTTGGCTTCCTGCTCTTGAATTGCCCTGTCTTTACTTTTGACGCCGAAGATCAGCAACCAGAGCAGCAGAGTGAGCCCCATAGTAGCCAGAGTAACCACATTTGTATTCAGGGCCTGACTCGGAAAGTAGGATTGCAGTACCTGGGTGAAAGGCTCGGCCAGGCTAAAACAGAAATAAAGCCCCAGCAGCAGGAGCAGTAACTTGCCATGGCGCAGGATAAACAGGTTGGCCGGCGCGGCCCAGACAGAGAGTCTGGGTGCCAGGTTGGCCCTGAGTCTGTCTCTGAGAACGGCTTCCTCTTCCCCTATCGAGCTGATATCCACCGCCGGCTCTTTGGCAAAAAGCGTTGCCAGTATGCCGATGCCCATCAAACCTGCCATTACCAGATAGGCGGTTTGCCAGCTCTGGAGATCGTAGCTTTCCGGCTCGGGAGAAACCCAGGCGGCGATAGTCAGTGAGCCTGCCGTGGCTATGATCATCGCGCTGCGATAGCCCACCTGATAGGCGGCGGCCAGTGCCGCCTGCATTTTCTCCGGCGCCGACTCGATACGAAAGGCATCGACCACTATGTCCTGGGTGGCGGAGGAAAAGGCCACCATCAGCGCAAACAGTGCCAGATGGGTGAGATCTTCCATGGGGTCGCTGCCGGCCATCCCCAAAATGGCGGCTATCAGTAATAGCTGGGAGAACAGCATCCAGCCGCGGCGACGGCCAAAAAGTTGGCTGAACAAAGGCAGGGGCATGCGATCGACCAGGGGGGACCAGGCCCACTTGAAGGCATAGATCAAGGCCACCCAACTGAAATAGCCGATGGCGGCCCTGTCTACCCCGGCTTCCCTGAGCCAGAAAGACAGGGTGGAGAATACCAGCATCAGCGGCAGGCCGGCGGAAAAACCGAGCAGCAATAAGATGAGTACCCGCTTATGGAAATAGATACTCAGGGCGTCTCGGGTGCTGGCAAAAAAAGATTGAGGCATGGCACGGCTTGGTGAGAGTCAAAGGCCTTAGAGTAAAAGCCCGCGCTTGCGACTTCAAGGCGTGCTTGGGTGTTTGCCCAATAAAAAATCCCCGGCAAAGCCGGGGATTGGTCGCCCGTGTCATTAAAGTGTCACCCGGGCGGGGTAGATTAACGTCTGTCTCAGGGCCTGACGCCGATACAGCCTTCGGGTATGGGGCCACCACAGAACAGGTATTCACAGCAGTCGTCCAGTTGCTGGCGCAAAAACTGGTTACCGCGCAATACCCAATCGGGCCATTTATCGAAGGCGTACAACAAGTGCCAAAATACGCGTTCGACATCCGTTTGCGCTTCCCCCTGCAAGTTCAGCTGATGCCATTCTTCCAGGGTATCCCACAGATACAATCTGACTTCATTAAATTCCAGCTTGTCGCTCAAGAATGCTTTGCCGTAATGAGCCAGTTGGGGCGCTTTCACATCGATGAACTCTTCCGGGGTCATCAGATCGCCTCCTTATGTTTGCCAGGTTCAGTATAGACAGCTTTTTGATACTGAGCCGTGCCTGGGGTTAATTTCTGGGCAGAAGTGTGGCTTTCTTCAACAAAACTTGGGTGACCGGCACGTCGGGCCAACCCAAGGTGCTGTTGGTGCCTGTCTCTACCAGCGCCATATTCTGCAGAACTTCAAGCCCTTGGCTGACTTCACCGAATACGGCATAGCCCCAGCGCCTGGAGGATGGGTCGAGCTTTTTGTTGTCGGCCACATTGAAGTAAAACTGGCGGGTGGCCGAATGGGGGGCATTCTCTCTGGCCATAGCTATAGTGCCTAGGCTGTTGGACAGGCCGTTGCCCGACTCATTGACTATCGGCTTGTCTGAAGGCAGTTCTTCATACTTGGGGCTGAGGCCGCCGCCCTGAACCACGAAATCGGCAATAATGCGGTGAAACAATGTGTTGTTGTAGTCGCCGCGCACCACATAGGTGAGAAAGTTGTCCACCGTGATGGGCGCCCGGGTGCGGTCGAGCTCGACCACGATTTTGCCCATGCTGGTATCAAATTCCACTTGAGGGTAGAGATTGTCTTTTTGTATATCCAATGCCAGCGCCAGCTGACTGGTCAGCATCAATACGGCTGCGAGTATCCATCGGCTCATGACCAGATTCCTTATCATAGTGTTGCAGACGAGCAGGCCTGTGAGTCACCGACCGGCCCAATAAATTACTGCTGCAAAAAGCTGTGCAGCTCGGGGTCGTTGAGTATTTCGCCGGTCAACTGGGTGATCAGTTTGTTCATGTCCAGTTCCAGTGAGGCGAAGTCGGCACTGAATGGCCCCTTGAGCAGCCCCTTGGCCTTATAGCGCTTGGTCAGGGTATGGCTGCTGTTTTTCGCCAGCAGATTGATGCTGACATTGGTTTTGGCTTCGAAGCCGAAGCTGGATTCATCCACATCAGTGAGCAGTTCAATCAGCTGCAGCTGCACTTCTTTCCCACTGGCGGGATCAATTCGGTATCCGGCCTTGGCAAAACCTTGACGAAACAGTTGATCCAGTTGGGCCCTGGGTGGCTCGGCCGGGCTGACCAGACGTGCGGCTTTGCCGTCTTCATTGAATCGCACAATAAAATTGGCGGTGCGGGTATCCAGGGTTTGCAGCGCCAGAGCAGGCTCCAGCGAGGTCTGTGGCGTGACCGCAGGCAGTTCAGGGCTCAGGGCAATAAAGTTGGGGGTATGACTGGCGCAGCCAAAGAGCAGCGCCGACCCCAGCATCAAGGTAGCAAGCCGTTTCATAAAAATCCGAAGCTGTAAAAAGGTGGCATCAGGATAACCAGATTTGAGTTTGGCTTCCAGCATCTGCTTATGGCAGATAGCCGACTTTGGTTCAGCCAGGGGGAGATTTTTGCGGGTTCTTTGCGCGTAGGCCGCCAAGGGGCAAACTCAAGTATCAATCCCGTGAAACAGCTAGCTTAGATTATCAAGGGGTGTCTTTGTCAGTTAGCGTTTCTGAATGACACCGTAAACCAGGTCGTATTCTGCAAGTGGTTTTTTCATTTTTGTAACATTCAAGGCTTCAATCTCCGACGGCGACAGGGTAGAGTCAAGTTATTGCTCTAAAAACAGCTGTTGGGAATATGTTGGAATTGAAATCCGGGCCTTTGCCGACGACTCAATCAGGGGTTGCTACCCAGGCGGCGCCTGACTCTTTGATAGATGTTCACGGCCGGCCTCTGTTTGGGCATTTCGACGGCCCGCCGAAAAGCCTGGGATTGGCAGACTTTCAGCTGTTCAATGAGATGGACCGCAGGGTTTCACGCCTGAAACAGCGTTGCAGTTATAAGCAGTTTGAGTTTATTGGCCTTAATAGCCCCAGATGGATGCTGGGCGTTGCCTTGGCGGATATCGCCTATCTTGGCAGTGGTTTCTGTTATCTGTTTGATTTGCAGAGTCGTCGCATGTATCAGCAGAATCTGCTGCGGCCACCCGCTGGTTTTAACCTGAGCCGTTCGCCATGGCAGGGGGAGAGCCGTATGGGCGGCATTCACTTTCGGCGTGAGCAGGGACAATGGCAACTGAGTCTGGATCTTAAACTACAGGGAATGCCACTTGAGGGGGAACTGACCTTGACTCCCGAACCGCTCAGCTTGCCGATGGCGCTTTGCAGTCCAACCGGTTACAACGGTTGGACCTATACCCAAAAACACAATGCCCTCAAGGTCTCCGGCCAGTTGTCCTTTAATCATGAACCCCAGCCGCTACTGCATGCCAGAGCCGGTTATGACTTTTCCGCAGGCTTTATGCGCCGGGAAACCAGTTGGCGCTGGGCCTCTATCAATGCTGATATTGATGGCAAGGGGTTGGGGATAAACTTGGCGGCCGGAGTCAACGAGACCGGCTCTTGTGAAAACGTGCTCTGGGTTGATGGTGCCAGGCATTTGCTGTCGCCGGTGCATTTTGAGTTTGACCGCAGGGCAGCATCCGGCGGCCAATGGCGAGTTTGGTCTGAGCGCGGCGAGCTGGAGTTGGCATTTTCGCCCTTGGGGTGCCGCAGCGAAAGGCTCAATCTGGGGCTGCTTAAAAGCAATTTTCGCCAGTATACCGGGCTGTTTTCCGGTTGGGTCAAAGACTCCCGGGGCCAGCGCCATGAGCTGGTGCAGCAGAGCGGCCTGACAGAAGATCACTTTGCCAAATGGTGAGTTGGAATAAAAGGAATAAAAATGGATTTCAATTTACTTATTTCACATCCTGAATGGCTGCTGCTGGTATTGGCGCCGCTGTTCTTCGTCTGTATGGCATTGGAGTGGTTTTTCGGTGACCGCCTCAGACGTTTACCCGAGAATGCCCGCTATCGGCCGGCGGAGGTTTTCTGTAACTTTGTGCTGGCAGGCATGCACCAGGGCGCCGATATTCTCACAGGGTTACTGCTGGCCAAACTTTATTTGTGGTTATTCGGCTGGCGTTTGTTCGACATTGAGATGAATGGCTGGACCTTTCTACTGCTGATGCTGGGGCAGGACTTTTGCTATTACTGGTTCCACCGGGCCAGCCACAGGTGCCGCTGGATGTGGGCCGCCCATGTAGTACACCATAGTTCGGAAAACATGAATTTTTCCACCGCCTTTCGTCAGAGCCTGATGTACCCATTGGCGGGCATGTGGCTGTTTTGGTTGCCCTTGGTGATCATAGGCTTCGACCCCAACTGGGTGGTATTTGTGGTGCTGCTTAATCTGGGACTGCAATTTTTTGTCCATACCCAGGCCATCAAACGTCTTGGGCCCTTGGAGTGGATATTCAACACTCCGTCCCACCACAGGGTGCACCACGGCCGTAATCCTCAGTACATAGATAAGAACTACGCCGGGGTGTTGATCATTTGGGATAGATTATTCGGCAGCTTCGAGCCGGAGCGGGAAACCGTGCGTTATGGTATTACCAAGCCGGTGAACAGCTTTAATCCTGTGACTGTCACCTTTGCCGAATGGCGCGATATGTTGGCGGAAGTGAGCCGTCCCGGGCTTAGTTTCAGGCAGCGTTGGCGTTTGCTGTTTGCGCCGCCGGCCAGTCAAGAGTTGCCCAGCTCCGGCCTCGGAGGATATGCTGATGGCCCTGACAGTTCCAAGGAAGCTAAGGAGTACTGATGAAGCTTTTTGTGTTTGACCATTGTCCTTATTGTGTCAAGGCTATGATGCTGGTGGGGCTTAAGGCGTTGCCGGTGGAGCGGGTCTATCTGCAAAACCATGATGTGGAGTCCAGAATAGCTATGGTCGGCGCCAATATGGTACCCATTTTACAAAAAGCCGATGGCAGCTTCATGGCCGAGAGCCTGGATATCGTCAGTTATCTGGATAATCTGGATGGTAAGCCGGTCATTACCCTTGCCAGCCAGGCCGATGCTGTCAGCCAATGGCAGGAGGCATCCGGTTATTTCAGCAGTCGCTTGCTCTATCCCCGCAATGTGTTGCTCGGCCTGCCTGAATTTGGCTGCCAAGAGGCGATTGCCTGGTTTACCCAAAACAAGAGCGCCATGATAGAGATGTCTTTCGAGAAAGCGCTTGCGCAAACGGCCGATTTTCTTGAGGGCCTGGCTAAGTGTTGGCCTCTGCTCGACTGGCTGCTATTGCCGTCGGAGCGGGGCAATAAGTTGAGTATTGATGATATCAACCTGTTCCCCGGTCTGAGAAACCTGACCATGGTCAAGGGGCTGGTATTCCCGGCCAGAGTGCGCGCCTATATCGAAGAGGTGGCGGCGCTGACTCAAATCGACTTGTACGACGACAGAGCCGTCTGAGCGCCTTCATCTGAGTCATACAACTACACCCAAAAAAAGACAGGCCAGTGCTGGACCTGTCTTTTTCATTCGTTTTCACTTTAGGGCAAGTGCTACTTTTAACCCGGCTTTTTCAACTCAGCTTTTTCAGCACTCTCTTTGTTCAACGCTCTCTTTGTTGATGCACTGAGCGTTGTCTGTGCTCCTGAGCACGGCGGGGCTGGCGTCGCTCAGCCTGATGGCGCTGTGGCTGAGCTCGCTGCTGATGCTGCACCTTCGATTGACTATGAGGCTGATAGTGTCTCTGTGGTTGCTGTTGTTTATCAGAGTGTTGCCGGCGCTTTTCAGCTTGTCTATAAGTAGTGTTAGTGTGCCGGTTTGAGGCCTGTTGCAACTGTCTGTCTCTGGCCTGATGTTTAACCCGCATCGTTTTGTCGGCGGCGTTGGCACTGCTATTGGCACTCCTATATGACGGCTGCTGTGACAGCTGACGAACCTTTTGTGGCTCGCCCCTATGCATCTTTTCCCTCTTGTCAGCGGCGCGCCATTCACGGCTATTGTGCTCTCTGCGCTGCTTTAACTCTCGCTGCAACTGCTTTTGTTGCTTGTTTCTGTCCTGATGCAGCCTCTGGCTATGGTTGAAGCTGCGGGCCTGGGATTCATAACGCTTGTGCGGCTTGTTGTATACCGCCTTATTGTAGCGTTGTTGCAGCCCAGGGTGACGATAATGGGCGCCACGTCTGTGGTGCGGGTTATGGCTCCAGCGCTGGGCTCCCTGGCTATAGGCCAGTCTCGGCCGGTAGTGATTATAGTGCTTATGGCGATAATCGACCCAGACCACTCTGTCATGCCAATGAAAGGCGCTGAAGAAGAAGTTAAATGAAATGCTGACCCCGGCACTGCGCCAGTAAAACGGACTGGAGTGGTAGCGCACATATCCGGGGAAAGGGTCCCAATAGATAGGTGGGTAGCTGCTCCAGTGCCAATGGCCATAGACACGGCGACTGTCGTAGTAAGGGACATAGATAATCTCGGTGCGGATCGGTGCTATCACTATCTGACGTTCGTCGCGTCTGGCGTTAAGGTTACCCAGGTCATTTAATGAGTCGGCATCCCAGGCGGCTTGTCTCAGGGTTTGAATCCCATCCATCACCCGCCCTTCATCGGCGATAAAGGCTTCGCCCAAACGGGCGGTCCAGTCCAGATCTGTGCTCATCTTGTTCAACACTTCCGGAAAGGCGATAAGCGCCATCACACTGGGATCCCAATCCTGGTTCTCGGCTTCGGCCATCAGGCGTTCATTGCCCCAATGGCTGCGCTGTTTGCGCCAGCGCTGTGCCTGCACCAGTTCCAGTGGATAGGTTGAGGCGATTAACATATGGGTCAACAGGGTGTCCGGATAGAGAGCGATAGGGGAGAGCAGCTGCATCAGCTCGGGCTCCCGGATATCACTGCCGGATTCGGCGGCCTGCAGCGCCGTAGTTGACAGGCCAAACAGACACAGGATAAGCACACTGTGCTGCAGCCAGATTTTCAGCTTGTTCATGGTTGCCTCCTTTAGGCCGATATGGTTACCAGCCTGGCAAGTGAGCTAACTGAGGTCTTGCGACGCAATTCCCCATCAGTGGCTTCAGGATAAGTCGCCTTTGATGAACATAAGCTGAAGGTTTTGGGGTGGCTAAATATTATCCAGCGAATGGACAAAAGATTTTGTCTTTTCTGGTTCAGCCCCTGGTTGTGAGTGGTTTTATTAAAACAGTCATTTAGATAGCCATTGGGAAGCTCCAACTGGACAAACTGTGTAGTGGATCACAGTTTATGGGGGCGCAAGCCTCCACCCTGTTATAGCTATTTATCTTTAGTCGCCATTGAGTGCGACTATCGCCAACAAGCAAAAGGAGTGTATATGGCAACCAAGAAAGTCAAGGCACCCACTATAGATATAGGCATCAATGATGCAGATCGTAAAAAAATTGTCGCGGGGCTTTCCGCGCTGCTGGCCGACAGTTATACCCTGTATCTGATGACCCATAATTTCCATTGGAACGTCAAAGGCCCACAGTTCAACAGCCTGCATCAGATGTTTATGGATCAATACACAGAGCAGTGGAATGCGCTGGATGAAATTGCCGAGCGGATCCGCGCCCTGGGGTATCCGGCGCCCGGGACTTATAAAGAGTTTGTTCGCCTGGCATCCATCAAGGAAGTGGAAGGTGTGCCCTCTGCCAATGAGATGATATTACATCTGGTTGAAGCCCAGGAGGCCACGGCCCGCACCGCCAGAGATCTGTTCCCCGTTATCGACAAGGCCAATGACCAGCCGAGCGCCGATCTGCTGACCCGCAGGCTGGAAGTCCATGAAAAGACTGCCTGGATGTTGCGTAGCTTGCTGGAGGAATAGCCTAAACGCTAGGCGCTACGCATCAAAAAGCCGCCCCGGAGTGCTCCGGTGCGGCTTTTTTTTAATTGCCTTTATTGAAGTGGCATTTGTGTTGGCAAGGTTCGCTTACCCCAATCACATAGTTTGCCCATGTTGATGGAGAGCCACTCACTTGTCGCCTGGCTGCCACGCCAAGTCGTTTGGCGCTATCTATTCAAGGCTTAAGTGCCTTAATCAAGGTATCAGGCCTTTTCGGGAATACGTTCCAGTACCGCCAACAGCAGCTGCCAGTATTGGCCCACTGTGGTGATATTCACCATTTCATCCGGGCTGTGGGGGAAGCGTATGGTGGGGCCGATAGACACCATATCCATGACCGGATAGGGCTCCTTGAACAGGCCACATTCCAAACCGGCATGGATCACCATGATCACCGGCTCTTTATGGTAGATGTCCTGATAGGTGTCGCGCACAATCGCCATTACAGGAGACTGGCTGTCTGGCTTCCAGCCTGGGTAGGCGCCGGAAAGATCAATCTCGGCACCGGCCAGGTTGGCCAGGGCGATCAGCATGCCTTCAACCTGGCTGCGACCAGAGTCAATTAAGGAGCGGATCAGGCACAGGAGTTTGACATCCTGTTCGCTGGTATTGATCACCCCGAGGTTGAGTGAGGTCTCGGTCACGCCTTCAATCTCGTCACTCATCCGCATGACACCGTTGGGGCAGGCATGCAGCAGATCGATAAGAGTGTTCTGACTCTGCTCGCTCATCACCTTGGCAGGCAGCGGCACTTCGGTGAGAGTCAGGCAAGCGGCCGGATCGGCAACCGCCAGCTCTTCTCTAAGCAGCGCCTGGAAAGCCGCGGCGGCTTCGCTCAACGCTGTGGCTTGTTCGGCCGGTACCAGAATAGTGGCACTGGCTTCACGGGGAATGGCGTTACGCAGCGAGCCGCCGTTGAATTCGGCCAGTTCCAGCTGCAGGCTTTCGCTGTGTTCAAACAGAAAACGGGCCAGCAGCTTATTGGCATTACCTCGTCCCAGGTGAATGTTCACCCCCGAGTGGCCACCCTTGAGCCCGGAGAGCGTCAGGTTGAATGCCTGGAAACCCTCGCCTGTGGCTTCCCAGACCATTGGCAGGGCGATCTCGGCATCCACGCCACCGGCGCAGCCCATGTAGATTTCGCCTTCTTGCTCTGAATCTGTGTTGATCAGGATTTCACCGCGAAGCATACCGGCTTCCAGGCCAAAGGCTCCTGTCATACCCGCTTCTTCATCTATGGTCAGCAGCACTTCCAGCGGCCCGTGGGGAATATCGTCACTGCCGAGAATGGCCAGCGCCGATGCCATGCCTATGCCGTTATCGGCACCCAGAGTCGTGCCCTGGGCCTTGACCCAGTCGCCATCAATCCAGGGCTGGATCGGATCTTTGACGAAGTCATGCTCTTTATCGGCATTTTTCTGCGGCACCATATCTATATGGGCCTGGATCACCACGGGTTTGCGGTTTTCCATCCCGGGAGTGGCATCTTTGCGAATAATCAGGTTACCGACTTTATCTTCGATAACTTCAAGCTGACGGTCTTTGGCCCAGCTCTGAATATACTGGCTGAGCGCGGCTTCATGCTTGGATGGGTGAGGAATGGCACAGATTTGTTCAAACCACTGCCATAGCGGCTGAGGTTGCAATTGGCTGAGACTGGACACAGCAAACTCCTGATCTTTTCGTCTGGTTGGCGGGCTTGGAACGGGCCAAGCGCGAGTTGTCACCAGTCTATCACACAGCGGCCTAAGGGCGCAGAACCCAGTTGGGACAATTGTTTATTTGTGGCAGCGAAACTTGCCAGCCAGATAATGGTAATCCGGCGCCGGAAAGGGAATAATGCTGGGCGCCAATAAAAAATAATTAGGATGGGTCATGGTTGAATTTATTGATGTTACTGACCAGGATGCAATTTTCAGTGAGGCAGGCTGGGATGCATTGCTGGTGGTCAGCGCCGATGTGACGGCGTGTCCAATCGAAGAGGTGGCGATACTGGCCTCCCACGGAGCTCAAGTCGACAAACGGGTGGGCAAGAGCCCGACCCTGTTGTTTGCTCCCGGGCTTGCCGGTGGCCGCTTGATTATCGCCCCGGTCGCGCCGCTTGGCGATTATGACGATGTGCGCGCCTTTGCCAATGCTGCCAGGGCAGGTATCGCCATCGCCCGAGACGCAGGAGCTAAAAGGCCGCTGCTGTGGGTCGATAAGCCTGTATCCTTGGGCGATGAATACGCCAAGGCCGATCTGGTTGCGGCGTTGGCAATGGCGCAGGAGCTATGGCAACCATTGGAAGCCCGGGAAGCGGGCACCGCCCTTGACAGCATAGAAGCCATAGGGGTGCTGAACGGCGCCGATGCCGACATGCTCAATGCCATTGAAGCCGGTCGCAACCTTGCCAGAGATCTTTGCGGCACTGAGCCCGAGCGCATGGGCGCCCCTGCCTTTGCTGATTACTGCCTCAACACCTTTAAAGATTCAGGGCTGTCGCTGCAGGTCGTGGAAGACAGAGACATTCTGGAGCGGGACTATCCCTTGCTGAGTGCCGTGGCGCGAGCCTCTTTTGCCGTGGCCAGACATCAGCCCAGAGTCGTTAAATTGGAGTACCGCGGCGAAGGTGACATCCAGCACAGTTATTTCTTTGCCGGTAAGGGCGTGGTGTATGACACAGGCGGCGCCGATCTGAAAGTGGCCGGCGCCATGGCCGGTATGAGCCGTGACAAGGGCGGCGCGGCTGCCGTGGCCGGTTTGATGAAGACCTTGTCATTACTCAAGCCCAAAGGCATTCGCGTGGTGGCTGAACTGGGGCTGGTACGCAACAGTATAGGCAGCGAAGCCTTTGTTACGGACGAAATCATCACAGCCCATTCGGGTGTCAGGGTCAGGATCGGCAATACCGATGCCGAAGGGCGCTTGGTGCTGGCCGACTTGCTGTCCCATCTGCGTTTAAAGGCGCAGGGCAATGCGGCGCCCGAGCTGTTCTCTGTGGCAACCCTGACCGGCCATGTGGTGCGAGCCTATGGCTCTTACAGCGCGATAGTAGCCAACGCCGTTGCCGAGCAACAGGCATTGCCCAAGCGGTTGCAAGCCAGCGCCGAGCGTTACGGTGAGGGGCTGGAGCTGTCCCGTTTGCGTAAGGAAGATTTTGCCAAGGTGCGTGATGTTTCCGGTGCCTCAGAGCTACTTTCTTCCAATAATGCGCCCTCATCGGTTACCGCCAGAGGGCACCAGTATCCGGCGGCCTTCCTGCTAAAGGCTTCCGGATTGGCACAACACGGGGTAAAAGACGCTCAGCCTATGGCCTATAGTCATCTGGATATTGCCGGCAGTGCCACAGAAGGTGACCCCCTCTATGGCAAACCTACGGCGGCGCCGCTGCTTGGGTTGTTTGCCTATATGACTGAGTAAGCCCTCAACGCCTCCCGGTCGATGTCGTCGGCCGGGTTATCCCTGTACTCTGTCAGTTTGCTTTTGTTCATTTGGCGACCGCTATATTGGCATTACCTAGCCCCGACATTTGCTAGGCGCTATCTTGTCTAAGTTCTCCACTGCAAGCGGTTGGGTCAGAGCTGACTTGAAGCCGTTTGAATCGTCATCCACTACTAACCCTGAAAACAACAGAAAACTTTCAGAAGGATTTTTAGCCAATCCTGTAACCGGGTGATCTAATTCACCTTAACTGGTCTTACCTCTTTGAGATCACGCTTTTACCTCCGTTGGCAGACTAACATTTGGGCGCTGACTGACAGTCAATTACAGCGTTAGATTTTACTTAATCTGGATGAGGTTGGTTTGGTTTGTTTTGCTATTATTTCTTTAAAATCAAGTGGTAATATTTTTTATTCATTGTGTTTCGAAGTGTATCATTAAGTGCCATGGGTAAATCTTGTGTAACGTTTATGTAATTGGCTTACATTTTTAGGCGTGTTTTAAATTTTTAGCCTTGATACTTGTAATAAAATTACAAATGGCTATAATAGCTCTCGTTGGTTAGGCAAGCGCCTTCCACCTCTAGTCAATCCAGGATGGATAACTATCTCCAGGGAAATGAGTGACAAGTTGTCTCCACGGATATGAGAACCTCTAGTTCCAGGGAACCGAGCCAAGCTTCACTAGAGTATTTATTTCACAACTTTGTTAGGAGTATCGGCTATGTCTTACACAGGCAAAAACAACCTAGTTTATTGGAGCAACACCTGGTTTGATTGTCAGGTTTTGCGCGGCGGCATGTTCGCCATGAGTTTTAAGGGCTGACTACCCCTTTAAGTAGTTCCATCATCCATCAACCTTTGTTCACCACTTTGTGGTGTATTTAGACTCAAGTTGCAATAGAGGTTTTGCTTCTGTTGCCAGGTGTTACCCGCTAGCGCGGTAGACTCTTTCCCTTTTGGGTGCTTGATACATGTCTTGGCCTGCTCTTTGAGCAGGCTTTTTTTTGTTCGCAGCAAAATGTGAATAAATTGTGAGCTGGTGGGCAATTAATGGATACCACAGGCCGACTAAGTACTCTGGTGCTGGTCTGATCAGCGCAAACTCCCTATAATCTGCCGCCGATGACCTCGTTAAAGAAGTGTCACAAACCTCCCTACACTCAAATTCAAGGAACCTGGTTCCATGTTGGAAAAACTGTTCAAGTTAAAACAAAACAAAACCTCTCTGAAGCAGGAAGCTGTGGCGGGTCTAACCACCTTTCTGACCATGGCTTACATCATCTTCGTTAACCCCTCAATGCTGGCTGATGCCGGTATGGATCAGGGCGCAGTCTTTGTGGCGACCTGTATCGCGGCGGCGATAGGTTGTCTGGTCATGGGGCTTTTGGCCAACTATCCCATCGCCCTGGCGCCGGGAATGGGTCTCAACGCCTTTTTTACCTATACAGTTGTGGGTGAAATGGGTTACAGCTGGGAAACCGCGCTTGGCGCCGTATTCCTCTCCGGGATCTGCTTTATGATCCTCTCCCTGGTACGAATTCGGGAATGGGTGGTCAACTCTATTCCTATGTCGCTGCGCCTCGGTATTGCCGCAGGTATCGGCTTGTTTTTGGCGCTCATTGGCCTCAAGAGTGCCGGTATTGTGGTTGCCAATCCGGCGACTCTGGTAAGTATGGGGGATATCACCGCATTTCCGGCACTGATGTCGGTATTGGGGTTCTTCCTGATCATCGCTTTTGTTCAGCGTGGATATAAGGCGGCGGTGATCCTCAGCATTCTGGCCATCACTCTGCTAGGGCTGGCCTTTGGTGATGTGCAATATAGTGGCCTGGTATCCATGCCGCCCTCCATTGCGCCTACCTTTATGAAGATGGATCTCTCCGGCATGCTGGAGATCAGCATGATTTCCGTAGTGTTCGCCTTTTTATTTGTGGATTTGTTCGATACCTCTGGCACCTTGGTGGCCGTGGCGCAGCGTGGTGGTTTCCTGGATGATAAGGGCCGCCTGCCAAGACTCAATCGCGCCCTGACCGCCGACAGCGCTGCCACTATTGCCGGGGCCATGCTGGGTACTTCGACCACCACAAGTTATGTCGAGAGTACCTCAGGCGTCAGCGCCGGTGGCCGTACCGGCTTGACCGCCGTCGTGGTCGGGCTGCTGTTTTTGGCTTCACTCTTTATCTCGCCGCTGGCCGGTATGGTGCCTGCTTATGCAACCGCGGGCACCCTCTTTTATGTGGCGATTCTGATGATGTCTGGCCTGGTGCATGTGGAGTGGGAAGATTTGACCGAAGCCGCCCCTGTGGTGGTGGTCTGCCTGCTGATGCCATTGACCTTCTCAATAGCCACGGGGATCGCCTTTGGCTTTATCGCCTTTGCGGCGATTAAACTTCTCTGCGGCCGTTTTCGCGATCTCAATGCCGGGGTGGTGGCACTGGCGCTGCTGTTTATTCTCAAGTTTGCCTACGGCGGTTAAGGCTAAAGCGCGAGCATCTGCTTTATAAACTGCATTTATTAAGGGTCATACTTGGTATGGCCCTTTTTGTATGAGATATCGCAATAAATAACGATTTTGTCCGCTTGAATGCCGACTGCCGCTAGGAATCCGGCGACGGATTGGGTATAAGATTTATCCCCGACTTTTTTAAGTAAATACAAGTGATGAACTTGAGTGACACACGCTACCGCCGGGTAGTGGTAAAACTGGGTACCAGTGTGCTTACCTCCGGCAGCAAGCGCCTGGACAAGGCCCATATGGTCGAGCTGGCCAGGCAGATGGCGACCTTAATGCGCGCCGGTATCGAAGTGGTTTTGTGTACTTCCGGCGCCATTGCCGCCGGGCGCGAGCACCTGATGTATCCGGAGTTGCCGGATACCATGGCCAACAAACAGTTGCTCGCGGCCGTGGGCCAGAGCCAGTTGATCCTGGCCTGGGCTCAGTTGTTCAGTATTTATGGTCTGCACGTGGGGCAGTTGCTGCTGACCCGGGCGGATCTGCACGATCGCGAGCGCTATCTCAACGCCAGAGATACCCTGAATGCGCTGCTGAAACAGAATATTATCCCCATCATCAATGAAAACGACGCCGTTGCCACCAATGAGATCAAGGTAGGGGACAACGACAACCTGTCTGCCCGCGCAGCGCTTTTGTGCGATGCCGACTTGCTGATCCTGCTGACAGACCAAAAAGGCTTGTTCGATGCCGATCCGCGCCATAATCCCAATGCTCATCTGATCAGCGAAGTGGTCAATATCGATGACAGCCTGCGGCAACTGGCCGGCGGCTCGGTTTCCGGTTTGGGTACCGGCGGCATGGCTACCAAGCTGGAGGCGGCCGACATAGCTCGCCGCGCCGGTATCGAGGTGGTTATCGCCTCGGGCCATCATCCGGACGCCATAGAAAAAATCGTTGCCGGCGAGTCAGTGGGGACTCACTTCTGCGCCATCGAAACCCCGCTGGAGAGCCGCAAACAGTGGATCCTTGCCGGACCCAAGGCCAAGGGGAAACTGACTTTGGATGAAGGCGCGGTGCGGGCGGTAACCGAAAAGGGCCGCAGTCTGCTGTCCAAGGGGATTATTGCTGTCGAGGGCGAGTTTGAACGTGGCGCTACGGTGCAACTATTGGATCCCAAGGGCCGTAAACTGGCGCGGGGGATCTGTCGCTACAGCGCCGTGGCCCTCAAACGTATCGCGGGCCAGCATTCAGATAACATTGAATCCTTGCTCGGCTATGACTATGGTGATGCAATAGTGCACCGCAACGACATGGTGGTTTTATGACAGCTGAATATCTGCAACAACTGGGGCAAAAGGCCAAGGAAGCCAGCTTTGCCCTGGCCAATCTTTCCGGCACCGCCAAGCAGCAATTGCTGCACAATATCGTTGCCGCTCTCAAGGCCGATGAAGCGGCTATTCTCGCGGCCAATGAGCAGGATGTCGCCGCGGCCAAAGAGGCCGGTCTCAACGCGGCCATGATAGACAGACTGCTGCTGGATAAGTCGCGCTTGGCCGGAGTGATAGCCGATATCGACAATGTGATTGCCCTTGCCGACCCCATTGGCCGCGAGTATGACAGCCGGGTGTTGGATAACGGCTTGCGCCTGTGTCGCCGCGCCGTGCCACTGGGGGTGATAGGCGTTATCTATGAGGCCAGGCCCAATGTGACTGTGGATATCGCCGTGCTGGCCCTTAAAACCGGTAATGCGGTGATCCTCCGTGGCGGCAAGGAAACCCTGAAATCCAACCTGGCGCTGGCCAAGGCGATTCGCCAGGGCGTTAAAGCCAGTGGCTTGCCGGAAGATGCGGTGCAGCTTATAGATAACCCGGATCGTACCCTGGTTACCGGCCTGCTCAAGCTGGATCAATATGTGGATATGATAGTGCCCCGCGGCGGCGACAAGCTGCAGCGGCTCTGCGCCGAGCAGGCAACTATCCCGGTTATTCTCGGCGGTATCGGCATCTGCCATCTCTATCTGGATAAGGCGGCCGATCTGGAGAAGGGCATTCCTGTCATCCTCAATGCCAAGGTGCAGCGGCCAACCGTATGTAACGCCCTCGATACTCTGTTGGTGCACAAGCAGATAGCCAAGGAGGCATTGCCCAAGGTGGCCAAGGCCTTAGTCGATGTCGGAGTTAAGCTGGTAGGCTGCCCTGAGACTGTAGCGATTCTTGGGGCTGAGCAAGTGGCCGCCGCCAGTAAGGATAGCTTTGCTACCGAGTGGTTATCCCTCAATCTGGGGATCCGGGTGGTCGATGATATCCAGCAGGCCATAGGCCATATTCGCCGCTATTCCAGCGGTCACTCTGAGGCTATCCTCACGGATGATATCATCGCCGCTACCGAGTTTATGAACCAGGTGAATTCGGCGGCGGTTTATCTCAATGCCAGCACCCGTTTCACCGATGGCGGCCAGTTTGGCCTGGGCGCAGAGGTGGCTGTCAGTACTCAGAAACTGCATGCCAGAGGCCCCATGGGGCTGGAAGCACTAACCGCCTACAAGTGGTTGGGTGTTGGTGATTACACCGCCAGAAGTTAGTGTTTACTTCTTGTAAAAGGTATTCAGAGCCACATATAACAAAGCCCCGCAGTTGCGGGGCTTTTGCTTTGGCCGCTTACGATTCAGCTCTTAATCGCCGCAAAACTGCCGCGGCAGAGCTTGGCCAAGTCCTCTGCGGCAAGACAGATCTCCAGCCCACGGCGACCGGCGCTGACATAGATGCTGTCAAACTCCTGGGCGCTGGCATCTATCACTGTGGGTAACTGCTTTTTCTGCCCCAGAGGGCTGATGCCACCCACCAGATAGCCGGATGAACGCTGCGCCAATTGCGGATTGGCCATCACCAACTTCTTGGCCTTAATCGCCTTGGCAACGCATTTCAAGCTAAGTTGATGATTCACCGGCACCAGGGCCACCGCCAGTGGCGGTGACTTTTCATCGCTGCTGACCAGTAGAGTCTTGAATACCCTGTTGGGATCCAGTCCAAGCGCACTGGCGGCCTCTTCGCCGTAGGAAGGGGCATTCTTGTCATGGTGATATTCGTGAACGGTAAAAGAGATCCCCGCCTTGGTGGCGAGATCGATTGCGGGTGTCACAAGTGTCTCCTTAGGTTGTAGCGTGAGCAGAGTTTCATATCGCGTTTTAATCCGGATATCTGTTGCGCCAAAACCTGTCTAACTATCAAAACAGGTGTCATAGCATAAGCCTCAAGCCTTTCAGGGTCGAGACTGCGGGTCACTCTTTTAAGACTCAGTTTAGGAGCAAGACCACAAAGCGGCATAAAAGCTTAAGTATTAACTCAAGCAATTGTCTGGAAAATAGCTTAGACATGAGCCCAGATATCAGCGGCTACTGATTATCTGAGTTAGGGGCTAATCCGAGGCTGGTAAAATCGATAGGCCAGGGAAGGGCTTTAAACATGAGTTAACCCATTTTTCCAAAATAAAACGCCCGGCATCTGGCCGGGCATTTTGAAAGACTATGGCGGCTTTACTTCTGCGTTGCGCGGTAGTGGTCGAAATTCTCGATATAGTCGTCCATCGAGCCTTCGAGCATCTCCTTGTAGCGCTCCATATAGTAATCCATCATCTCTTGCTTCTTCGACTGCATCTGCTCCTTGGTGGCAAAACCGGTAGAGCCGAACCAGGCATTGTAACGAGCCAGGGCATACATGAAAGAGGCACTGACTTCACCGGTCTGGACTTCAGTATTCTGGTTCTGTTTGTTAGCCAACTCGATGAGTTCACTGGCACGCTGAAAAAACGCCTTATCTGTATCAGACATCTGAGATTCCTGTTTAAAGCCGAGAGCTTGCCTCTCGTTGTTAGGGTTAACTTACCCTAGAGTGTTTTGCTGCAAACTGCTGTAATCCGCTTCACATTCCTGATTGCTAAAGCTAAACAAGCATGAGTTGAATCGCAAAAGAGAGCAACTAACTATCCCAAATAGCCAATCATTTAGGTGCCCTAGGCTAAGGAAGGTGCGACCAAGTCCCTTATGTGCTCTGGGTCGGCAGACAGACCTGTTTGTTGTGCTTTTCCCTTTTTTCGCTTTTACTTAATTTCTTCCGATTGGCGATTGTTTCGCTCACCCAATCTGGTTATTGTAGATACAATTCAACCGCTTATTTTAGGCTTTTTCTCTTAATGGCAAGCGATTATAACTCCTGGTGTAGTAGGCCATATAGGGAATATTGTCTTGACACAGTTCCAGGGCTGCTCTCGGCGGTTTTGGGGTATCTTCAGGGACGAAGTCAGTTTCGTATCCGTGCGGTAGCTATGCTTGCAGCAAAATGCTCCGCAAAAGCGCGCCTGTTATCGACGGTTTTCGCGTTAATCTGCTGGTGAAATTGAAAACATCAATAAAGTCATAATGATATACGTATTCCTAGTGGATAATAGCTTTGGAAACCGCGTATGCTTACCCTACAGCTGTTAGTAGGTTTGAATTGGGTCATGAGGTATTCTGAGCTTGTTGCTGATAGCGAAGCAGTCTTGTTTGAACTAGCAGAGTTAACTGGTATCGCATACGAAAAAGGAGAGTTTGCGGCGTTTAAAGCGCCCAACTTCTGCCCGGTGTTAACACGTCTTCGCCGAGCTCAAAGGAAAAATGGATATCTAACAATAGTTGAACACTAGATTTTGACCAAAGAATGCTCAAGTACCAAACAATGTTTGAGCGAAAAATAAACTTTTAGTGGGTTGCTAGATTTTTTTGATGCCTTAATTGGGAAAAGGAGTTTCTTGATGAATGAACTGGCCAATGAACTAGAAAGCAAAGGGTACAATATCAAGATTCAAGGTAATACGATAATTATTCGTTTAGGAGGCTTAACCAACCCGGTATCGGTTACCTATGATTGGGCAAAAGGCCAATATGATGTTGGTACTAGAGATTTACCTCTCGGTATCATCTACACGTTTCTATTTTCTATTTCTCTTTACGGAGCCTTAGTTTCCATCAGTTTTGTGAATGTTTTTCTGATTGCAGTCAGTGCTTTCGGGTTTACCTCTTTGATCATCACAGAATTGAGGGTTAGTCCATTGAGGTATTTTATAGCTCAAAAAAACGGGATGAAAAGCAAGGAAAAAACAAGTAAACCCAAGCTTAAAGACGTGGACAATGAATCCTAGGTAGAGGTTAGCACGACTGAAATAAGTTCGATTTCATCAAAGCTCTACAACTCAAGGCTCTCTTTCGATTTCAAAGAGCTTAAACCATATAGCGCTGCTTGGATGCAGACAGAAAGAAGATTAATTTGTCATTCTATAATGGATAGCTTGATTTTTGTTAAAGAGACCAAATGGTAGATTTCAGTATTTCACAAATAGGCGCACTGATCCTGCACCGGAATTTTAAGCTTTCAAACTTACTAGAATCAAAAATAATGGGAGCACCATCAAAGGCTGATATCTGGCATTTGCGTTGCAGAAAAGAGGAGCTGCTAACGCTTCAGAAAGCATTGGCAGAAAGACTCAAGCAAAATGAACAAAACTCTTCTCTAAGCTTGGTTCTAGAAGAAATTGATGAAATATGTAAAAAAAACACAATAATATGCTAATTAGTATTGCCCATTCTGGGCTTAACCTCGCTACGATTAGCTGTTGTCGGCGTGACGCATAAAGGACGATATGGAATACGTAAACAAACCACCGGGAGTAAGTAGAGAATCGATTAGAGAGCTTGAAGGGGCTTTTGGTGTGAGCTTACCAAGTGAGTTTTATGATTGGTGGCAGAACAGTAATGGGGCGGACATCTTTTTTGGTTTTAAAGAGCTGCAATTTTTCTCAATCATAGAAATACTCGGTGAGGATATATACGAGTTAAAGAAATATATGCCTAACTCAATACCTATTTGTATGGATGGAAATGGTAATATTTGCGTAGCAAAAATTGAACAGCGAGAAATTTCTGGCTATTACATCGCTAATTGTGGTGATTTAGGCTGGGACGAGGCCAAATTTGTTGCTAAATCTCTTGTTGAATTGATAAGTGATCAAGTTTCGCCGGAGAGTAGATTAAATGTTTAAGAACTGGCTATGGCATTAAGTTTGAATCGCAATGCGTCATTATTTTGTTCGTTAAAATTGTTTGCATTGCTTAGATGTTGTTTTTTGAAGGGGAGTAATTGTGATATTGCCAAGTTATTATGCGGAATGGCTCAATAGTATTGATACGGCTGAAGCTGTCTGTTACAGAGGGAGTGAGTTCTATTTGTTCCCGGAGAGTGAGCTTATTGATGAAATCACGATAGATAAAAACACTGTCAACACCTTTAATCAGCTTTATGCCTTCATCAAAACTCAATTGGAAGTTTCCGGTAGTTCTCCTTTAACCATTGAACAATGCAGATCTTGCATTACGATCGGAACTGATAATGGCAATCCAGTTTTTATCGATCTAATGCGTGACTCAGAATTGTTCTGCTATTACCTTGATGGTGGTTATATTGAAGCGAAAGGTGGTAATTTGCTTAGCTTAACAATGGAGGCGGAAATTTATGAGACATAGGGTAGCTGAGTGAATAAAGAGTTAATCACTGGCGAAGTTGTTGTGGTTGATTAAAAGTGATACTCGAGTAAGAAATTGTTGAAAACGATGGGTGCTTGGTATTTGGTTTAATAATAATGACTTTGTTGTATTCAGTAAGTGCAGTGGAGGGGGCAATATTCTGTGTCAGCCTGTCATAGCTCGATGTGAGCATCCAGTCGTCCCTCTAAGTGAAGCGACATTTGTGGCAAGGGCAGATTCCAGCAGTACAGAGAAACCTTGGTGAGCAACATACTGAGTTGAAATTCCGCTGACTTCTTCCTCCAGATTATTTATCTTCGTTCTAAATGCCTGCTGTGTTGTGCTTCTTGCAAAGGACTAGGGCTATTTGCTGCGAACCACGTCTTGTATCCAGGCCCGTAAGCCAATGCAGAGCACACATGGGGCTTGTTCGCACAACTGAGTGATAGAAAATAAACATACCCAGAAACAACAAAGGCTTAGCTAAATTGAGTTAGCTAAGCCTTCGAAAAATATGGTGGCCCCTCCCAGACTCGAACTGGGGACCTAACGATTATGAGTCATGATTTTGCTGAAACATTATGAGACCATAAATTAATCTAATGAGACAAAAACAATAGCTTAATCAATAACCTGTTATTCTTCCAATTGTCCCGTTCTGTGGCGTATTATCTTAGTGAGTCACAACACTACAGCACCCACTACAGCACCCAAAGGCACGAGGCGGAATCATGGCAGGCACAACGCTAACAGAGCGTGAGATCCGAGGCGCTAAACCCAAAGACAGTAAATATGAGCTTACCGACTCCACCAGAGAGCGCGGGGCAGGTCGGTTAGTGGTGAGGGTGTCTACCACTGGAGCCAAAGAGTTTGCGTTCAAGTATCAGATGGACGGCAAACGCCAATACATTGCATTAGGTCGCTACCCGTCTATCTCATTGGCCGAAGCCAGAGAGAAAATCGTCCCGCTTGCGGGGATGATTAAAGACGGCATTGATCCCAAGGTTGAACAAGCCAAAGACAAAGCCGAGCAAGAAGCCAAGCAGCAACAAGAAGCCAAAAAGGGCAGCATTGAGCAATTGTTCAGTGGTTACACTCAGCAAATGGCGGCAGATGGTAAGCGCACCCATAAAGCTGTCATGGCGGCGCTGGTCAAAGAGGTGTTGCCCTTAATCCCACCAGCCACCAAAGCCAAAGATGTGACAACCGATGATATTAAGCTGGTGTTGGGCGGCATGATCCGCCGAGGTTCGGCAACCCAAAGTAATCGTGTCCGTTCCTACCTGATGGCAGCATTTAACTATGGCCTGAAGCACGATAACGATCCCGCCCATATCGGCAGCAATGTGTTGTTTGGTATCCAATTCAATCCAGTTGCCGCAATCCCCAAGCAAACATCGGCTGAGCGAGTGGGCGAAAACTACCTAAATTTTGATGAGGTGCGTTTACTCATGGCCGATATGGAGAGCCGCGAAGGTTTTCGCATGGGCTTTCATGTGGCTAAGCTCATTCAGCTTTGCATTTACACAGGCGGACAACGCCCCTATGAACTGGCCTCAAGCCGTTGGGATGCCATCAATTGGAACGAAAAGACGTTAGAGATTATTGCCGATGTCTCTAAAAACAAGCGCCCCCACTTGTTACCGTTAACTGACACAGCCCTAACGCTACTGGAGCAACTCCACCAGCAACGCGACCCGTTGAACCCGTTCATCTTCCCGCACCGCTTCAATATTGGCGAGCATATCCGCATGGATTCGCTATCCCAAGGCATTAGCCGTTATCGGGAGGCTAAACCCGACTTTAAAGCATTTGTGGCAAGGGATTTGCGCCGCACCTGTAAAACCCTGATGGGGGCGCTGGGCATTTCAAAAGACTTGCGTGACCGCCTACAAAACCATGCGCTCAATGATGTATCAAGCAAACACTATGACCGTTACAGCTACTTGCCCGAAAAGCGCCGAGCACTTGAGGCGTGGGAAGCGAAGTTAAACGAAGTCGCACGAGATAATGTAATCGTAATAACAGGAAAACAGGGATGAATGGTAGCTGCAAAGAGACAACATTCGAGATAAGGGACTCAAAGTGTTTCATTTCTTTGAATGATGGGCTGTGGCAACAGATTGGTCAAAAGAGCCAAAAGCACGCTGAGCTTATGAGAATACTCGACAGTGCAAATTTTAGTGCTCATGGCTTCATGATGAATCATGTACCAATAGAGATTTATGAACGGCTAATGGATGAAGCTAAGACGGTTTGTGAGCTGTTTTGGAATGTTCCGCAACTAATCAATGTGCTAAGCGAGAATCGAGAGGGAAGGAAACCCAAAGCAGGGGTTAAACCATTTTTAAAAAATGTCATTGAAAGAAAAGTAAATTATCAGCTTGAAAATGCTGATTATGAGGTCTATCAGGCGTTATTTAACAGAACGCCACCAAATGGGCATATGGATGACTGGTTTCCCGTATGGATAGCAGCGTGTATCTGCGTATTTGAAAACAAAATCCACGATGCACTGAACCAAGGTGCTGATCTGGTTGAGCTAGAGGACGAGCAAAATTCTGTTATTAGTAAAATAGTGCGGCCTCTGGATGAATTGTTGAGGTTTGAAGTCAGAGAGTCGAAAAAGGCTCGTGAACAACGAGTACAATCTCAAAGAGGAGGAGGGAAGTCTCAAAAGCCTAAGTCTGTTATGCAGCAAGAAATAGCGGAAGTTTTGGCAGACCCTGAACTTGTCAAAAGGATTGAAAACTCATACAAACCTAGACCACATGAGATAGCAATAATCCTCAAGGAAAAGCGTAAGGTTGATGAATATAGTGTTGGTGTATCAATTTGGTTTGAGGAAGAAGTAAAGGCAAAGTCTTGGGGGCGCTTTAGCACTGTTATTAGCGAGCTATGGTCTCAAAGAAATAAAGCATAAATTTTCACACCACCCCCGTTATCTGTGAAATGAAGCCTTTTAATGGTTCATAACAAGATCAATTAAGACTTGTTATGACATAAGGAGGCACTATGCCTAACTCTAGAATTATCAAGTACAAAGAAATGTCTGAGCTTACTGGACGCGACAGGCGAACCCTGTGGCGTTGGTGGCAAAAGGATAAGTCATTTCCCAAACCGCTGATGCGAAATGGTGTTGCTATTGGCTGGACTGAAGAGCAATACGATCTTTGGCTGCAAGGCTTGGCTGGAGGTGAGCATGAATAGTTCACCAATGGGAAAAGGAAATAAAAAAAGCTGCGCGGATCTTGGCGGATTGAACGCAGCCTCTTTACCTAATACAGCTATCAATAATAGCTCGGCTAATGATAGTCCTACTAGTTCGCTATTACCACAGTCTCTGCGCAATGGTTTATTAACTGTTGAGCAAGCATTAGCGGCTAATTGCTTCCCAGCCAAGTTAACCACAGGGCTTTACTACCTTAAGGAACATTGCCCTACCGTGCGTAAAGACGCAGAAATGGCGTCTTTCGAAATACCGTATTTGCCAAGCTTTTTGCAACGTGCAAACCCGTTGCTAAGGCTGTATTGCGGCCTGCAAATTAGTTCCCGCAGTCTAGGTGATGGCAGTCGCAGGGTGCAGTATTACTTCTGCCCATACGCTGAGGAGGTCGTCAATGACTAACGACATTTTCTCAGCAATCAACACCGCAACTAACGGCCACTGGCTGAACGTGCTTAATGGCCTTGGTATCTCAGTGAATGGCAACAAACACCAGGCTTGCCCTGTGTGTGGTGGCAAAGACCGTTTTCGCTTTGATGACAAAGACGGGCGCGGTACGTGGTTTTGTAATCAGTGCGAGCCAAATAGCGGTGACGGGCTGGCGTTGGTGTGCAATGCCTTTGGCGTGAAACCTTATCAGGCGGCCGCGATGGTCGCACCCCTTGTGGGGCTTGATATGGGGCAGGGCATGGATGCTGAGCATATAAAACGCCACCAGCAACGCGCTGCACAGCAACAGGTACAACGCGAGCTGGAGCAGCTGAAAACCCGCGAGAAGGCCGCACAATTAGCCTATGACATAGCCCGCCATTGCTGCACTGAAGCAACGGCAGCGAATCAATACTTAGAAGTCAAAGGGGTGTTGCCGTTTGGCAGTTTGCAGCTAAACAGGCCAGTAACCTTACCTAATCGCCAATCCTTTAAGTCGGACACCTTGGTTATTCCTGTGCTTAACGGTGCGAAGATCAGCAGCTTGCAGTTTATCGATTCAGACGGCCAGAAAACTTTTCTTGCTGGTGGGCAAATCAAAGGCGGCATGTTCCCGCTTTGCAGCCAGATAGAAGCAGCCGCGACTATTTACATTGGCGAGGGCTTTGCCACCTGTGCAGCGGTAGCCGAGGACAGGCCAAAAGGTCGGGTTATCTGTGCCTTTAATGCTGGTGGCTTGGTGGAGGTTTCGCGAATTGTCCGGCGTTCAAGACCGCAAGCCAACATCATTATGCTGGCCGATAATGACCCCAGCGGGGCGGGTGAGCGCTACGCAAGGCAAGCCGCTATCGCCGTTAATGGCAGTTACTTAATGCCAGAGGTGTGCGCATGAATAAGCCAAAGAAAGGGGTAGATTTTGCCGACCCGCAAGGGCGGCAGCAGTTAAATAACTTAACACCGATTAAGCCAATGCAAGCGAGTAACTTACCCAGTACGAAATCAGCGGAAAAGCTCGATTTGGCAGCTATTGGTAAAGGTAATTCGCTAGTGACCTTTGCCGCGGATGTTGCGAGGGCTTATCAGTTTCCAACAAACACCGCCATGTTAACCGTGATGGGCATTTTCTCAGGCTATGCAGGGTTAAAATATTGCGTGCAATATCCGAATCAGGAGCGGCTACCGATGGGGCTTTATGTTGTCGCTGAGCAGCCACCAGCAGCGGCCAAAAGCTCAGTGTTACGCACAGCAACCACGCCATGTTTAAAAGCGATTAAGGCGCTAAATGATATTCGCTCAGCAGCCGCTACTGAGGAGGAACCCGCAAGGCCGATTCGGATATTGGGCTCAAATACAACACCAGAAGCCTTAGAGTCAGATCATGCCAAGGTTAATGAGGGCTATTTCTCATTGGCAAGTGCTGAGCAAGGGTTAAGTGATGTATTGCTTGGCCTAACGTCGGACCGTAAAGCTGATAGCGATTTAATACTCAAAGGCTTTAATGGTGAATGGCATAGCTCTAGCCGTGTGACCCGCCAAGGATATCAGGGCATAGTTCACGGGGCTATTACCTTACTGGCACAGGCTGGCAGCATTGATACCATTCTGGCAAAGAGCGGCGATACGGGAATTGCTGAGCGTTTTTTGATGCTGAGTGAGCCAACATTATTAGGCAAGCGGCGCTTTGGTAAAGCCAAACCTAGTTTTGTAGACCGAGAGCTAAAAGCCAGTTACGCCAAAGCGGTTGAAAATATCAGTGACTGGATGGTTAGCAATAATCACTATCCATTACTGGAACGCTTAATTTCGCTGGAGATAGAGCCGCAAGGCTGGCAAGCCATAGCGGATAAGCAGCAGGAAATTGAACCGCTATTAGCCGATGGGGAGCTTTATTCTCACGGGGTACTGCGGGGCATTTTCGGCAAAATAGATATTCAAGTGATGAAACTCGCCGCTACCCTGCACATTGCCGATTGCCTGATGACGGATAAAGCTGTGGGTGGTTTTATTCCTTATTCAGTGGTGATGGTCGCCATTGATATGGCCGCAGCCTTAGCCGCTAATGTGCGCCAGATTCTGGAAGAAAAGGGGATGATAGGTAAGTCTGCCGAGTGTGAGGCAATACTTAGGATGTTTGAGCAAGGTGGCTCCAAGACCGAACGGGAAATTATCCAAAGCCGCAGCCGAGTGGCACCATTCAAAACGATGACGGGCAATAAATCGGACGCCATTCGCGCCGCCATTGCGACTTGCATCAATGAGGGCAGTTTGCTCTGTAACGCTGGCATGCCGCCGCGCTATCGCTCACCTTGATAAATAATACTTAGAAGTCATAGCCCCCGTAAAACGGGGCTTTGTTGTATGTGTTGCACTGCTTACAACAGGGCTACAACTGCCTGAAAGCCTTTTCTGATGTGGGCTCTAAGCCAGAAAGGTTTTTTTGTTGTAGTGTTGTACTTGGTGGCGGGGGGCAGAGTAAATTTGATAATTGAACAGATGGCGGAGTCGGGAGTCGGTCTATAGCGACAGCCACAACACCTACAACATTACAACTCACTTAATTTAGCCTAGTAAATTCATGTTGTTAGCCGTTGTATGATGGTTACTACATAGCTACAACAGGCACGGTTGACATCAGCTGATAAGGATAGCTGGCGGACTTTTCCGACATCATTAGCCGCACGTTTTCTGACATCACTAAGGGAGTTTTCGGACACCTTTAACCCGAGTTTTCTTACTCTATAAAAAGGACTATTTACGTTTGTCGAGCTTAGCGGTTAGTTTGTCGATACGTTTGTCTGAATCATTAGTCCATCCTTGCGTTAAAGCCTTCTGTGTCAGTTTTAGCGCACCTTCAAGATCCCCCTCTTTTTCAAGAATGATCGCCAGTTGTTTAAAGCCAATATGAGAGGGCATTATTTGCGGGATGTCATAGCCCACCAGCTTATGGCCTAGCATGGCCTCAAGTTTTTTCAGGCTGATGCCTTTGGGCTTTGGGGGCTTGCTAAATGCGTTGGCAGCTTGCTTGGATATGGATATTTGCAGCAAACAAAGCTCTTTTGCTTTGTCGTAGTGCAATGGATTTTCTCGAAGGCGGTAGTGGTATTTAATTAAGCCCGTTAGCGCCAGATGAATGTCTTTGTAGTTCTTTCTTGGTTGGCTGAGAGCCTCTTTTACCGCTTGCTCGGTTTTGTTCCAGATGATGTCTTTCGCGTCATCCTTTGCCACACACGCTAAGACATCCAGTAAGCAACATTTACCCGTTTCACCATAGGATTTTCCGATTGGCGAGTAGAGAAATGGCGTACCTGAAGGGTAACCCATCGGCTGATAGTCTATGGCTATCTGAGCGCGTTGTGCAGGCGTTAGCGCCGTGTTCCACCATTCCTTTAAGTCGTAATAGTCCAATATGTCCATACAGTCACTCGACTACTTTATTGAGCTTTGAGTGTTGATAGTCATATTCGTTGGCGCGTGGGTTTCTGCGAAGTTCACTACCACACCATTTCTAAGCAAAATATCAAGTGTGTGAGTCGTGAAGTCGGATGTGGTTTTCATGGTAAACGCTTGGGCTGATGCGCTTCCCTCTGTGTAACTGTAAATCCACTTTACGTCTGTTTCGTTGATGACAGCTTTTACTTGTGGCTGACCAAAGAGGTTAACTAAATCTGCTTCTGCCGTTTTGCCCTTTTCTATCTTTGCCACCTGCTCGGAACTGAAATTGGTTCCTACGTTCATGTTAGATGTGTAGGTGCAAGCTGATAGCGTTATTAACGCTGCAAATATCCCTATAATTTTCATGTTAGTCCTTAGATGTACTGTTTAGGAATCGCCACCACTTCAAAAGCGGTTACATACATACTCTTTGACCGATACATTATTGGGGAGGCTTGGGGAAGGCAACAAGATCTTTTCTAATGCGAGTTTGAACACTACAGCACCCATTACAGCACCCAGTGTCCCAGAAAGCACAAAGGCTTAGTCAAATTAATGAGCTAAGCCTTTGAAAAATTTGGTGGCCCCTCACGGACTTGAACCGTGGACCTAACGATTATGAGTCGTGTGCTCTAACCAACTGAGCTAAGGGGCCGGCTTAAGGCAATCGTCATCACCAGAAGCGGGAGAGAGTATACGAAGTTTAATTGCGCTTGTCACCCGTGTTTTGCGCATTATTGATGCTATTGCTTTCAAGTGGTTATCTGTTAATCAGACTTGAGTCTTAAAGGCAATAAAAAACCCCGCGATGCGGGGTTTTTGTACAAAAGCTTGTTTACTCGTCCAGGAAGGACTTGAGGATTTCCGAGCGGCTCGGGTGACGCAGCTTACGCAGTGCCTTGGCCTCAATCTGACGAATACGTTCACGGGTAACGTCGAATTGCTTGCCCACTTCTTCCAGGGTGTGGTCAGTGTTCATGTCGATACCAAAACGCATTCTGAGAACCTTGGCTTCACGGGCTGTCAGGCCAGCCAGCACCTCATGAGTGGCGCTCTTGAGGCTTTCGCTGGTGGCGCTGTCCAGTGGCAGCTCGAGGGTTGTATCCTCGATGAAATCCCCCAGATGCGAATCTTCGTCGTCCCCGATAGGGGTCTCCATGGAGATAGGCTCTTTGGCGATTTTCAGCACTTTGCGGATTTTGTCTTCCGGCATCATCATCCGCTCGGCAAGTTCTTCCGGAGAAGGCTCGCGTCCCATTTCCTGCAGCATCTGCCGCGAGATACGGTTGAGCTTGTTGATAGTCTCTATCATGTGTACCGGGATACGTATGGTACGGGCCTGGTCCGCGATGGAGCGGGTAATGGCCTGACGGATCCACCAGGTAGCATAGGTAGAAAACTTATAGCCACGACGGTATTCAAACTTGTCTACTGCCTTCATCAGACCTATGTTGCCTTCCTGGATCAGATCCAGGAACTGCAGGCCACGGTTGGTGTATTTCTTGGCGATAGAAATAACCAGACGTAAGTTGGCTTCAACCATTTCCTTCTTGGCACGGCGAGCCTTGGCTTCACCTATGCTCATGCGGCGGTTGATGTCTTTGATTGAGGCGATAGACAGACCCGTTTCGGCTTCGATGGCTTCCAGCTTGGCGCGGCAACGCAGCACGTCTTCCTCGACCATTTTCAGGCCTTCGGCGTATGGCTTGCCGGAGTTCATCTCAGCGTTGAACCAGCTGATGTCGGTTTCGTTGCCGGTGAAGAGCTTAACAAAGTTCTTCTTCGGCATTTTGGCCTGTTCAACACAAAGCTTGAGGATCAGGCGTTCCTGAACCCGCACTTTGTCCATCATGCTGCGCATGCTCTTGACCAGACGGTCAAACTGCTTGGGCACCAGACGGAATTCTTTAAAAATTTCGCCGATGTGGAACAGAGCCGCGACTGACTCGGGGTGATCGCGTCCCTTGAGTTCGATGAGCTTCAGTGAGTTTTCATAGACGGCACGTAGTTGGCCGAAACGCTCACGGGCTTCTTCCGGATCCGGGCCTTTTGAGCCTTCATCTTCGGAATCGCTGTCGTCATCTTCGTCATCGTCGTCCATATCATCTTCATCATCCAGGTCTTCATCGGATAACTCTGAGCCAATATGGGTGGCGCTTGGGCCTACATTGTCTTCATCGGGATTGACAAATCCAGAGATAATGTCGGACAGGCGGATCTCTTCGGCCTCGAACTGATCAAACTGTTCGAGGATCATGGCGATTGCCTGTGGGTACTCGGCGACTGAGCTCTGTACCGTGTTGATGCCTTCTTCGATACGCTTGGCGATCTGAATTTCGCCTTCGCGGGTCAGCAGTTCCACTGTGCCCATTTCACGCATATACATACGCACTGGGTCTGTGGTGCGGCCCAGCTCGCTCTCGACTGAGGCCAGAGCTGCTGCGGCTTCTTCGGCGGCATCTTCATCCGTGCTGTCTTCCGACATCATAATGTCATCGACATCCGGTGCTTCTTCAAACACTCGGATACCCATGTCATTTATCATCTGGATAATATCTTCGATCTGGTCAGAATCGACCATATCTGCAGGCAAGTGGTCATTCACTTCTGCATAGGTTAGGTAACCTTGCTCTTTGCCTTTGGCGAGCAACAGTTTAAGTTGCGACTGCGGAGTTTGATCCATAGATATCATCCAAGTTGGGTAACTGTTACAACGATGGGCAGCGGCCTTGGGCTCTTGCCGCACAAATCGTCAATTATAGCCATGTGCGCATCCCTGTGCTAGTCCGGCGACCGGACCCATAAATTGAGAGAGCTTATTGGCAGCTTTTCATCGCTGCGATTAGCTTCTTAAGCTGTATTTTCTCTTCTTTAGTATGGGTCTGTTTCAGACTTAATTCCTGGTAACGTTGCTCAATGTATTGATTGTTCAGCCATACCAGGGATTTTTTGAACTCTTGCTCCAGGTTTTCATCCGCCACTTGATGCTCCCATTGGGCTAGTTTTCTCAGGGCGGAAAATTCGTCCGTATCCCTGAATTGCTCAAGTAGTTGTGCGCTGTTCATCTTCTGGGCGCGAGTCAAATCCAGTAATTCGACCAGCAAGTCTATGCCGGCCATCTGCAAATGCTTAAGAGCCGGTTGGGGGATCAAATTCAGCCCCAACTGTGGGTGTTGTACCAGCAAGGCGACGGCGAGTCGCAGCGGGGTACCCCGGCCCTTAAGCGCTTTATGCCGGGCAGAAGCCACCCCTTGGGGGCTCTTGAATCCCAGCTTCTTCTTCAGATCATCTGCGCTGTTCATGCCGAGCCTGTGTGACAGGTCTTCGAGCAATAGATTTTGCAGCACAGTATCTTGAATCTTTTCAATCAGAGCTATGGCCTGTTTCGCCAAGTTGCCCTTGTCTGTCCCGTATTTAGTGGTCAGGGTATCGAACAGAAACCCTGTCAGTGTTTGCGCTTCATCTATCAATGCCTCGAAGGCTTCTTTGCCTGTCTTACGCACCATGGAGTCGGGATCTTCCCCCTGGGGCAAAAACATAAAGCGCACTGTATCGCCGGGCTTAAGCAGTGGCAGGGCGGTTTCCAGTGCGCGCCAGGCTGCTTCTTTTCCGGCGTTGTCACCGTCATAACAGCAAACCACTTCTTTGGCGCTGCGCAGCAACAACTGAAATTGTTCGGCTGTGGTCGAAGTCCCCAGGGAGGCTACTGCATAATCGACCCCAAATTGAGCCAGCGCCACCACGTCCATATAACCTTCGACAATCAGCACTTGTCGGGGTTCTCTGTGAGCCTGCTTCAGTTCATAAAGACCGTAAAGCTCGTTACCCTTATGAAATATGGGCGTTTCCGGAGAATTCAAGTACTTGGGGGTACCATCTCCCAATACCCGGCCACCAAAGGCAATCACCCGGCCGCGTCTATCGCGGATCGGGAACATCAGTCTGTCACGGAAGCGGTCATAACGCTTACCGTTGTCGTTGCTGATAATCATCCCCGCAGTCAACAGTTTGTCCTGCGACTCCTGTTGTGAGCGGTAGCGACTCAGCAAGCCATCCCAGCCGTCGGGGGCAAAGCCTATGCCGAAGCGCTCGACCACCTGGTCTGATAATCCACGAAAGGCCAGATAGTCCAACACCTTCTGTTTGTCCTGGTGTTGTCTGAGCTGGCTTTGGTAATACCTGTTAGCCTCTTCCATCAACTGATAGAGATCGCGGCTGAGCCCTTCGTCACGACGACGATTGGGGTTATTCTCCCGCGGTACTTCCAGCCCCAGTTGGCTTGCCAGCTCCTCAATGGCATCGAGAAACTCGAGACGGTCATACTCCATGATGAAGTCGATGGCATTGCCATGGGCACCACAGCCGAAGCAATGGTAAAACTGTTTATCTCTGCTAACGGTGAAAGAGGGTGATTTTTCGCTGTGGAAAGGGCAACAGGCAGAATAATTCTTACCCGCTTTTTTAAGGGGTACTTTGTGATCGATTAGATCAACTATGTCTGTGCGAGCAATCAGCTCATTGATAAAATCACGAGGTATAGCCATCAGACTGAGTCATGCACCCTTGACCGATGTAAACAAACAAGCCGCGCAGATGCACGGCTTGTTCATACGTGGAAACCCGCTTATTGCAGTTTGGCACGGATCTGGGCACTAATTGCACCCATGTCTGCACGACCCTGAACTTTGGATTTCAACGCTCCCATTACTTTGCCCATATCCGCCATAGTGCTGGCGCCGCTATCTTGGATAGCCGCATCAATCAGCGCAGCGATTTCGCTTTCGCTCAGAGGCTGTGGCAGGAAAGTTTCAATAACTTGAATCTCTGCTGCTTCGACTTCTGCCAACTCCGGACGACCCGCTGCCTCATATTGGGCAATGGCATCACGGCGTTGTTTCACCATTTTGGTCAAGACAGCTATTATCTGCTCATCATTCAGAGTTTCGCGGGTATCCACTTCAATCTGTTTGATGGCAGCTAATGCCATACGAATCGTACCCAGGCGGACCTTCTCTTTGGCCACCAAGGCTTGTTTCATCTGGTCTTTCAGCTTATCTATCAGGCTCATAAGGAATTAGTATAAACGTACGCGACGTGCGTTTTCGCGAGAAAGCTTCTTGGCCAGACGCTTAACTGCAGCAGCTTTTGCACGCTTACGAGCAGTAGTTGGCTTCTCGTAGAATTCACGAGCACGCACGTCGGCCAGGATACCGGCTTTTTCACAAGAGCGCTTGAAACGACGCAGAGCTACGTCGAATGGTTCGTTTTCACGTACTTTAATAATTGGCATACGCCATCACCCCTTAGGTGTAAGTTTGTATTGAGTCAATCACTTGACCCAAGTGGATTTAAAATGGTGCGGAATTTTAAACCGACAGGCACTGAATGTAAAGTCCCTAAAGTAAATTCACTTTAGCCTACAACTGGAGAAATCTCCTGGTTAGGGGTAGAATTGGCGCCCCTTTTCAGGTGGAAAGATTTCATAGATGCGGGTTTTAGGTATTGAGACATCCTGTGATGAGACAGGAATAGCGGTTTACGACGAAGAGCAGGGGCTGTTATCCCATGCACTTTACAGTCAGGTCAAGTTGCATGCCGACTACGGTGGTGTGGTGCCTGAGCTGGCATCAAGGGATCATGTGCGTAAAATAGTGCCACTGATCCGTGAAGCACTGGCCAAGGCCGATACCCGTATCGAAGATCTCGACGGTATTGCTTACACCAAGGGGCCGGGCCTTATAGGTGCGCTTTTGGTGGGGGCTTGCGTTGGTCGCTCCCTGGCATTTGCCTGGAATAAACCCGCTGTTGGTGTCCACCATATGGAAGGGCATCTGCTGGCGCCCATGTTGGAAGAGGATGCACCTGAGTTTCCCTTTGTGGCGCTCTTGGTTTCCGGTGGTCACTCCATGCTGGTGAAAGTAGAAGGCATAGGCAGCTATGAAGTCTTGGGTGAATCCATAGATGATGCGGCCGGTGAAGCCTTCGACAAGACAGCTAAACTGATGGGGCTGGATTATCCTGGAGGCCCAAGATTGGCTAAACTCGCCGCCAAAGGGGAAAAGTCCGGTTATAAGTTTCCCCGGCCGATGACCGACAGACCGGGTTTGGATTTTAGTTTCTCGGGACTGAAAACCTACGCAGCCAATACCATAGCCGCCGAACCGGATGATGAGCAGACCCGTGCCAATATCGCCAGGGCATTCGAAGAAGCCGTGGTCGATACCATGGTTATCAAGTGCCGCCGCGCATTGGAGCAAACCGGCTTTAAGCGCTTGGTTATTGCCGGTGGTGTCAGTGCCAATACCCGTCTGAGAAGCTCACTGGCCGAGTTGATGCAAAGTCGTGGCGGCAAGGTTTTCTATCCCAGAGGCGAGTTCTGCACAGATAACGGCGCCATGATAGCCTACGCAGGCTTGCAGCGCCTCAAGGCCGGCGAGCGTGAGACGTTGGCGGTGAAAGGGCAGCCGCGTTGGCCGCTGGATACCCTGGAGGCGATTTCCTGAAGGAGCCTAGCTAACTCATCCTCTGTAACCTGAAAAGTAAAAGGCGCCAATGGCGCCTTTGCTGTTTTTGTGACAGTCGTTACAACCGTGCAATTGCTTCTATTTAGTGCGCCTGGAGCGCGACATTTTGGATTCTTCCCCCTTGAGCAGGCGGCGAATATTATCCTTGTGGCGGATAATGATCAGTGTCGATAGCATGGCCACCGGCAGGGTAAATCTGTCATCCAGCCACCAGGTATATAAAGGTGCCAGCAGGGCGGTAACCAGGGCCGCCAGCGAGGAATAACGGGTCAGTAAAACCACCACTAACCAGGTACCCATCAAACACAGCGCCAAGCCTTCACCTATAGGCGCCATGGCACCGAGCGCTGTGGCTACGCCTTTGCCGCCCTTGAAACCGAAGAAAATCGGGTATATGTGTCCAAGGCAGGCGGCAATGGCTATCACCCCAAGCCAGACGGCATCTATCCCCATCAGATAAGCGGTATAAGCGGGCAGAGCCCCTTTGAGCATATCAAAGAAAAACACCATGGCGGCGGCCCAGGTGCCACCGATACGCAGCACATTAGTCGCGCCTGGGTTGCCGGAGCCTTTGCCTCTGGGATCCGGCAGACCCTTGAGGCGGCACACCAGCACGGCGCTGGAGATAGAGCCGAGCAGGTAAGCGGCCACAATCATCATTGGGGTCAGTACCATGGTACTCAAATTGGTTTCCTTACTCGTCTTAAGGTATTATCGCGCACATTGAAAAATGCAGCCCTTGCCCGGATAACCCAAGGTGAAAATCTTGACCACTTAATGGTGGTTGGAAATTTCGGGTTCATCTTGTCCTTCAATGCCTTATCCTACTTAAGATTGGGCCAGGTAGAAAGGGGCTGCCGTGAATATCTCCGGAACGCGTCGGATTATAGCGGTTTTATTGACGTTAGCTTATCTGACCTCAGGCCCGGCAGTTGCTAAGGGGGGATTTTATGGACAGAGTGCTGATACGGGAATTACAGATAGAGACGGTTATTGGGATCTACGAGTGGGAAAAACAGATACATCAGACACTGCTTATTGATCTGGATATGGCTTGGGATAACAGAGCCGCTGCAGACAGCGATGATTACAGCCAGGCGCTCTGCTATGAAACCGTCAGCAAGCGTCTTACCGACTTGATTACCGCAAAGCCTATTGAGCTGATTGAAACCGTCGCCGAAATGATAGCCCATTGCCTGATGAGTGAATTTGCAGTGCCTTGGGTCAAGGTGCGGGTGATGAAGCCCGGCGCTATTCCTTCGGCCAAAGCGGTCGGTGTTGAAATCGAGCGTGGTATCTAACGGCAATATGGCACATATCTACATCAGTCTGGGCAGCAATATCGACCCGGAACGTTATCTGCGTGCAGCTATCCACGAGCTGCACGCTGCTTTTGGCGAGCTGCTGTTGTCATCGGTTTACGAGAGTGAATCAGTGGGATTCAAGGGCAGCAACTTTCTCAATATGGTGGTGGGCGCTCATACGTCACTCGGTATTGCCGAAGTGGTGGCCTGTTTCAAGCAGATAGAGCTGCGCCATGGTCGGCTCCCGGGTGCCAAAAAGTTTGCTCCGCGGACTCTTGACTTGGATCTACTGCTCTACGATGACAAGGTCTGTCAGCAGCCCATTGTTTTACCCAGAGCCGAGATCCTGACCAACGCTTTTGTGCTTTGGCCACTGGCTGAACTGGCACCGCAAACCAAGCATCCTCTGGCACAACTCAGCTACCAGCAGTTGTGGCAGGAATATGATAAGGCCAGTCAGAAGCTCTGGCCTATCGCTTTCGATTGGGGCCTGTCGGCCTGATTTTTTAAGGACAATTATGGACACATTACAGGTCATTATCCTTGCCCTGATCCAGGGCCTGACTGAATTTTTGCCTATTTCCAGCTCGGCGCACCTTATTTTACCCTCTCAGTTACTCGGCTGGGAAGATCAGGGGCTGGCATTCGATGTGGCAGTGCACATAGGCTCACTACTCGCTGTGGTACTCTACTTCCGTGCTGAAATCATAGCTATGCTGAATGCTTGGTTTGGCAGCATATTCAAGGGCAATCACAGCGCCGAGAGTAAACTCGCCTGGTGGATTATTCTGGCTACCATACCTGCAGTCATCTTTGGTTTTATGGCCAAAGATTTGGTTGAAACTTATCTGCGGGGGCCGGGTGTTATCGCCATTACTACTGTGATATTCGGTTTGCTGCTCTGGTGGTCAGATAAGATGGCTCGGCTTGAACTTACTGAGTATCAAACCGGTTGGCGCAAGGCATTGATGATAGGTTTTGCCCAGGCATTGGCACTTATTCCCGGCACCAGTCGCTCGGGGATCACCATGACTGCGGCCCTGATGCTGGGGCTTAATCGCGAGGCGGCGGCGCGTTTTTCTTTTTTGATGTCGATTCCAGTGATCCTGGGCGCGGCGCTGCTGATGGGCAAAGATCTGCTCGAAGGCGGGCATGTGATTGACTGGCAAGCCTTGATTTTGGGTGTGGTGCTTTCTTTTGTCGCGGCCTTCACCTGTATTCACCTGTTTTTGAAGATCATCAGCAAGATGGGCATGCTGCCTTTCGTGATCTATCGTTTGGCGCTCGGCGCACTTCTGTGCGGCTTTATTTTTCTGTGAGGCCTTAAGATGAATTCAGTGCAATTTCAGTGCCCTGTTTGCCAGAGTGAACTCAGGCAACATCTGGCATCCAGAGGTTTTTACTGCGCCAACAAACATCACTTCGATCGCCAGGAAGACGGCTATTGGCTGCTGGCCAAGCCCAAGAGCGCGGCGGTACATGCCTTGTCGCGCCAGGCGTTGCGGGCCCGGCGTTTTTTGTTGCAGTCTGAGTTGATGGCGCCTTTGCATCAGGCGCTCAATCTCAAGCTGACCAGACTTGCTGAAAACTGTGAAGCTGTACTTGACCCCAACGCCGGAGACGGCGCTTTGCAGCAGATGCTGCAACTGCCGGAAGAGCTGCAACGCCTATTAATCTGTGATGCGCAAAATGCTGCCTTCGCTGCAGCCAAGGCATTGCCTGAGGCGCAGGTTTTTCTCAGTGTTGCCAAACGTTTGCCCTTCGCAGATGCGCAGTTTTCACTGGTGACTCTGCTCGATGGTCAGCTCAAGGGCAAGGAGATCCCCAGGGTGATGAAGCCGGGGGCACATCTTATGATGTTGGCACCCGGGCCCAGGCACTTATGGCAGTTGCGTGAACAATTGAATGCTGACCTTAAGCTGCGGGAGTTCAGTATCAGCCTGCCGGCAGAGTTGACAGTGCTGGAAACCGAGAGCTTGAGTTTTTCGCTGGATGTCAGTGGCGAACAGGCGTTGACGCTTCTGGAAACCACCCCTTATGCTTGGCGTGCCGGTGAAAAGCAGAAGCGCTCGATTGCCGGACGGGCCATCAAGGGATTGGAGCTGGATTACCGTTTGTTGGTGATTAAACGAAACTGAGTTTGAGCCTTGGATTTAGGCTGAAAAGTGAAGGTTAGCTGGAATCTTGATCAGGACTGACTGGAAGCCATTGTAGGCTTCAGCGAAAAGCAAATCGGCAACACCTTGGTGTTGCCGATCCGGGACTGAATTACTTCTTGTAACGAGAAGCAACGTTGTCCAAGCGGTCGTTAGCACGCTTAGCTTCAGACTGAGCGTCCATAGCAGCAGCTTTGGCATCTTTAACGTCAGCAGACAGTTTGCCTTGCTCTGCTTTCAGAGAGCTAACTTCGGCTGATAATTGATCAACTTTGTTGCCCAGGTTAGCAACGCTTTCTTCCAGAGCAGTGGTGTTGGCACAGCCACCCAGCAGAGCAGTCATTGCTACGCCAGCAATCATCAGTACTTTTTTGTTCATGAAGAAATCCCTTTAGATAGGTTGGATTTTTAATGGCTCGACTGCAAAACAGCCGACACCGCCTAATTATGTCATAGTCAATTTATTTTGCTACGAATATTCACGCACAGGCCACTTTACCTTATCGAATACTCATTGAATTGCCAAGTCTTTGGGAAAATAGCCAGTTTTTTCGCTATTTTTTTAACATAACTGAAATTATCACTGTCAATATCTTGCCTTTCTCTCAGGAAACGGCGGAATTCAGTAACAGTTGCTTTTCTTGACGTACTGCAGCAATCCGCTGCTGAGCAAGTTCTACCCTGATGGCCGGGCCCTTGTGCCCTGCTGCTACTATGGGTTTGACATCTATCGCTGCTGCCACCGCAAAAAGCTGCCTCAACGCCTGCGCCTGAGGGTAGGGGGCTTGTTCAAGCCCGGTGCGGCCTTTGGCATCGGCCTCACAGGCCAGCGCCAGTTGCTCCAGGCGCTCTGGCTTGCGCCAGAAATCGGCTTTATCGAAGATTTTCACTATGGTTTCCGGTCTGAGCTCCATCAAATTATGAATATTTTGATGCTGATCGCTGACCAGCAACGCCAGATCTCGATACTCAGAAGGCACTCTGAGCCGCTCACACAGATTGCGGATAGGTGCCAGACCTTTCTGGCCGTGACCGTGATGTTTGGGCAGCATGTCGGCCGGGGTCAAAGCCTTACCAAGATCGTGTACCAGCGCGGCAAAACGCACCGCTTTGTCCTGGGTCAGTCTAGCGGCTTGCTCCAAAACCATAAGTGTGTGAATGCCGCTATCGATTTCAGGATGCCATTTGGCCGGTTGCGGTACGCCGAACAGGGCGTCGATTTCCGGCATCAGTGCTTGTAAAGCCTTGGCCTGACGTAGAACTTCAAAGAACACCTGGGGCTGCTCGCAGCCGAGCACCTTATCCAGTTCCTGCCATACCCGCTCCGGCGTTAGTGCGCCAAGCTCGGGGCCAGCGGCAATTTCCTGCATCAGAGCCAGGGTTTCTGGGGCGATACTGAAACCTTGAGGCGCAAAGCGGGCGGCAAATCTGGCCACTCTGAGTACCCGTAGCGGGTCTTCAACGAAAGCGGGGGAGACATGCCTTAGCACCCTGGTTTCGATATCCTTTCGGCCGTTGTAGGGGTCGTGCAGTTCGCCATCCTCACTTTGGGCTATGGCATTAATAGTCAAGTCCCGCCGCAATAGATCTTCTTCCAGAGTGACGTCGGGCGCCGCATAACAGGAAAAACCGCCGTATCCCAAGCCTGTCTTGCGCTCGGTTCTTGCCAGGGCATATTCCTCTTGGGTTTTGGGGTGCAGAAACACAGGGAAGTCCTTGCCCACCTGCCGGTATCCCAGTGAGACCATCTGCTCCGGAGTCGCTCCGACGACCAGATGATCCCTGTCTTTGACAGGCAAGCCCAATAGCTTATCGCGTACCGCTCCGCCAACCAGATAAATCTGCACGCTTGTGAATTCCTTATAATCGACTGCTTTGGTAATGGCCTCAGGATACCATGAGAGCGGGCCGCTGGGGACTTTCCCGTGCATCACATAAATGGCGGCCGGGGTTTTACAATTTATGACCTTGCCTTAAACTGAGCTGTCTCTAACAAAGAAGGATGGTAGTGCCTATGTACAAGGCCTTTTATGGACTGAACGATAACCCGTTTTCAATTGCACCCAATCCCAGTTACCTGTTTCTCAGTGACAGACACAGGGAAGCCTTGGCGCATTTGACCTATGGCCTGGGAGAGACGGGGGGCTTTGTGCTGCTGACGGGCGAAGTGGGCACAGGGAAAACCACGGTTTCCCGTTGTTTGTTGCGGCAACTACCGGATAACACGGATACTGCCTTTATCCTCAATCCATCTCTAACCGAGCTTGAGCTGCTGGCCACACTTTGTGATGAGTTGAAAATTCCTTATGGTGAGGCACCTACCCTTAAGCAGTTGACCGATCATATCAGTGGTTTTCTGCTGGCTAACCATCAGGCCGGACGTAACACAGTATTGATCATTGATGAGGCCCAACATCTGCGGGCCGAAGTGCTTGAGCAACTGCGCTTGCTTACCAATCTGGAAACTGATACCCGTAAATTGTTGCAGGTGATCCTCATAGGTCAGCCCGAGTTGCAGCAACTGCTCAAGCGTCAGGAGTTGCGGCAACTGGCGCAACGTATAACCGCCCGGTACCATCTGTTGCCGCTCACTGAAGAGGAAGTGGGTTTCTATGTGCAGCACAGGTTGCAGGTTGCCGGACGTAGCGAACCCCTGTTCAATCGCGGCGCGATTCGGGCGCTGCATAAATTCAGTGGTGGTATTCCAAGGCTTATCAACCTCTTGTGTGAGCGAGCACTGATGGCGGGTTATGGTCAGTCGCGAACGCCTATTGATGCCAAGATGGTGGCCTCTGCCGCCGAAGAGGTGCTGGGAGAGAAAATCAAACAGCGTAATTATTGGTTACCGGCTTCTGCTGCCGCTATGCTGCTTTTGGCATTTGCCGGTGGTTACTATTTCCTGGCGCAGCCGGAGAAGGCTGTGGCCCAAGATCAGTCCGGACGCCAACTTCATTCAGGGACAGATGCCAAGCAGACTCAGGTTTCCGGTAATCCAGCTGCTGTTAACCATCCTTCTGTCAATCCAGCTGGCGCAGATAAGCCCGCTGTCAACCGGGCACAACGGATCCTGACGCAGGCCATAGATCAGAGCCGCAATATAGATACTGCCTTCGCGGCGCTGTTTGCGCTTTGGGACAAGGTGCCATATTCAGGCATCAGCGCTTGTCAGGCCGCTGAGCAGCAGGGGCTTGCCTGTTATCAGCAGCAGGGTAATCTCAACTCCTTGCTACGGCTCAATTATCCGGCTGTGGTCTATCTGGAAGATGAACAACAGCAGCCTTTCTACGGCACTTTGGTTACTAAAGATGGTGAACAGTTACTGCTACAACTCAATGAACAGCAACTTTGGGTCAGTGTTGATTGGTTCAACCGTCATTTCAGCGGCACTTTTGAAATTATCTGGGATGCCCCCAAAGATCCGCTCAAGGCGATAGGCCCCAGTGCCGGCTTGGCTCAAGTGCAGTGGCTGGAAAATACTCTGGCGCAGGTAGATGGGCGCCAAGCCAGATTAATGAGCTATTTTGACAGCGAGCTGGAGCAGTCGTTGCAACAGTTTCAACGTCGTCATGGTTTGAAGCCGGACGGTATTGCCGGTAGCCAGACTTTGGTTCAGCTCAACCTGTATCTGAGCCATCAAGGGCCCAGATTGTATGCGGGGGGAGAGAGCTGATGTCTATTCTTCTTGATGCGGTGACCCGGGCCAAACAGCAGGAAATGGGAGAGCAGTTGGATCCTGTGTTGACCCCCAGAGCGCAATATCGTCAGCCTTCATCTGGCAGAGCCTATTTCAAGCCGCTGGCAGTATTGGTAGTCGCTGTGCTGGCAGGAGGGGGGCTGGCTTGGGGTTGGCACATGTTGGATAACAGCAAAAAGATTCAGGCTCCCGAGACATCTTCAGTTGAGGCGCAAGCCTCGCCACAGGGCGCCCAGCAGCAAGCCAGGAAACAAGATAATCCTCAAAGAGACAAGCAACCAAACCAAGCGGCCGAGAGTGCTGCTGAGGTGCGTTTAGCCGGAAAAGTTGCTTTGCCTCTGGCTCAACCTATACCTCAGGCTCAAGTGGTTCAATCTCGACTAACCCAATCGCAAACTATACAACCGCAGACCACACAGCCTCAAAATGCCCAAGCTGTGAGTAGCACAAATCTAAACCAAAGGGGCGAAGCCAATCAGAGTCAGGCTTTAGCGAGTACTGAGCTTAATCATAATGATACGCTGGCTGCCAGTGTGGCTGAAGCGGCCAAAGAGCTGCAGTTTGAGCAAGTTCAGTCTGGCAGTTCATCTTTTGCAAATCAGCGGCAAGCGATACAGGCAGCGGATGAGGAGCCGATTATCCTGGGAGCCAATCCCAACCGCCGCGGACTTGAAGTGCTCGAGTCACTCAAGCGCCAGGTCAATGATGCGGCTGAGGATGTGGGACTATCCAGTGCCGAGAGTCGCCGCCAGGATGAATTGGTGGCTCAGTTTCAGGCTGCATTAGCCGATGTTGAGCACCGACACTCGGCGGAAAAACCTGTATCGCCTCCTGAATTGGACCCCATTCCCAAAACTGAGGAAGAGGTGCCTCCCTATGGTGGCTTGCCTGCCGGACTGCAACTGCAAGTGCCTGAATTTGATATCAGTGCCCATGTATACGCTTCTGAGCCTTCCAAGCGTTGGTTGAATGTAGACGGTGCCGAATTGCAGGAGGGCGATAGTATCAAAGGAATATTAAAGGTTGTTGAGATCCGTCCAAGAGACGTGGTGCTGGAAATTCAAGGGCAGAGGTTTAGGGTACCGGCAATCTGACCTGGTTTTAAACTGGCGATGAACCTGAAAATGGACTTTCAATGGGGCGGATAGCCTCTGCATCCAGAGTCAATCTTCACCGTCAGGCCTGTTCAAACAAGCACTCCGAATGATGTTTGTTTGAACAGGCCTTTAATACCAGGTTCTGCTATGGCTCTAAGCTATATATGACTACGACATGGGGAAGATTAATGATTAGAGACAAGGAGTTGGGCCGGTAGACAGTTACAGAAACAAAAACGCCACTCGGTGAGTGGCGTTTTTGCTGTTTCATGGTGCCGGCACCAAGAGTCGAACTCGGGACCTACTGATTACAAGTCAGTTGCTCTACCAACTGAGCTATGCCGGCTAAATTGTGGTGCCCGAACCCGGAATCGAACCAGGGACACGCGGATTTTCAATCCGCTGCTCTACCAACTGAGCTATTCGGGCAACTGAACTGAGTGTCAGTCATCTACTTCGAACCGGGGGTTGAGGCCCGTGTCGTTCGGAGTGCGCGTATAATATAGTTCTGAATTTTTTCCTGCAAGTGCTTTTTCGGCATAAATCCTGTGTTCGCTCAGTTAATGCTCAGAATTGGGCTTTTTGAGCTGAAATCAAACTGATATCGCTTGAAAAGCCAGCAGGCCGCCCATTGCATCAAACTATCTTTGCCTCAATCTGCCGTGTTACCCGCAGCACTGTGGCTCTTTAAGCCCACCTTTTGTCCTTCTTTCTAAAATTTCGAAATAAATAGCCAATATTTAATGATTTTAGTTTTCATTTAGTTTCCATATGATGTGCTTAAGACATAGCTTAAGGATAGAAAATGCTTGCCAACACTCGTCAGGGCTACGGCCTTGTCAGCATTTTGAACCACTGGTTATCGGCTATTGCCGTGATAGGCCTGTTTGGGCTCGGCTACTGGATGGTTGATTTGACCTATTACAGTGCCTGGTATCAGAAGGGGCCACATCTGCACAAGAGTATCGGCATTTTGCTGTTGGCGCTTACCTTGGTCAGATTGTTGTGGAAACTACTGAGCCCGTCGCCACAGGCGATACCGGACAAGCCTTTACTGCAGAAGGCGGCCCGTTTGGCGCATTGGGGACTCTACCTGTTGCTGCTGCTGATTATGTTGAGCGGCATATTGATCTCCACCGCCGATGGCCGGGGTATCGCGGTATTTGACTGGTTTGAGCTGCCGGGTGTCGGTGAGCTGTTTAACAATCAGGCCGATATCGCCGGGGCGATACATAAATACGCCGCCTATAGCTTGATAGCTCTGGTGGTGCTGCATGCCTTGGCGGCGCTGAAACACCATTTTATCGACAAAGATCAGACACTCGTCAGGATGATTAAACTCAAGAGAGGATAGCAAAATGAAAAAGACCCTGTTTGCCGGTTTGCTAGGCAGCGCCCTGTTATTGCCTTGCGCCGTGAATGCCGCCGACTATGTGATTGATACCCAGGGCGCCCATGCCTCTATCAACTTTAGAGTCAACCATCTTGGCTACAGCTTTGTGGTCGGGCGTTTTAACGAATTTGAAGGCAGCTTCAGCTTTGACAAGGCCAACCCGGCAGATGCCAAGGTGAATGTGACCATCAACACCCAAAGCCTGGATTCAAACCATGCCGAGCGGGACAAGCACCTGCGTTCGGCCGACTTCATCAATGCCGGCAAGTATCCCAAGGCCAGCTTCAAGTCCACCAAGGTGGAGGACAAAGGCAATGGCGAATTGGCGATTACCGGTGACTTTACCCTCAATGGGGTGACCAAGCCGCTGACCATAGATGCCAAGGCTATCGGTGAAGGGCAGGACCCTTGGGGTGGTTACCGCGCCGGGTTTGTCGGCTCTACCGAGTTTGCCCTCAAGGATTACAAGATTACTACCGATCTGGGCCCGGCTTCCACTCACGTCAAACTCGACCTGGTGGTTGAAGGGGTTAAACAGTAACCCACAATAGTTTTTACAGAAGGCGCCGTCGGCGCCTTTTTCTTTGGCTTGTAAACTGGCAGCGAAAGTCACCGAAAGTCACCGAAAGTCAGCGCCGATATGGCACAATGAGCGCCAATAAAAACAATCAGGCCCGGATACCTGAGCCGCCGGTGAGTTGTGAGTTGAAACCATGTTGAATATCGAAACCCTTGAGCAGCTTAAACAACTGCTCGAAAGCCAACCCGCGGTATTGTTGCTGTTCGGCGGCGAGCATTGCGGCGTGTGTCAGGCATTGAAGCCCAGAATAAGCGCCATGTTGGCCGACGAGTATCCACTATTGCAGGCGGCCTATATCGATTGTCAGGGTCCTGGCCAGCAGCTATCTGCCCAGATGAGTATCTTCAGTCTGCCCGTGGTGCAGGTCTATTTTGGCGGCGAAAAGTTTGCCGAGTTGCAGCGGGTATTTTCTCTGGCGGATCTGCGGGAGGCAATCGACAGGCCATATCGGCTCAGTTTTGAGTCTTAGGGAAAATAATCGACAGGGCTTTCTGTTATTGAGTTCGGAGCTAAAGGAGTAGTTAGATGAAAAATAGGGTGTATATGGCCCAGAGTCTGGATGGTTTTATTGCCGGACCCAATGGTGAGCTTGATTGGTTGGCGGCAATAGATAACCCGGAGGGCAGCGATCTGGGATTTGCCGAGTTTATGGCTTCGGTCGATGCTCTGCTCATGGGGCGCAACACTTTTGAGGTGGTGGCCGCCTTCGATGCCTGGCCCTACGATAAACCTGTATTTGTTGCCAGCAATAGTCTCAAGCAATTACCGGAGGGTTTTGCCGGCAAAGCCGAGTTAATTTGCGGCTCGGCAACTGAAATGCTCGGCACCTTGCATGCAAAGGGGTACCACAACATCTATCTCGATGGCGGCGCTCTTATTCGCTCCTTTATTGCCGCCGCTCTGGTCGATGAGCTGACCATTACCACAGTGCCTGTGTTGCTGGGGGGCGGGATCCGGCTATTTGATACCTTGCCTGGTTCTGTGAACTTGAAGCTGGTGTCATCACAGTTGCTGTTGGGGCAATTGGTAAAGAATCGTTATCAGTTTCAAAGGGAGACACAGGCATGAATCAAGTGGGTACCTTGATCTTTTTCTGCGGCAAGATGGGCGCGGGCAAGTCGACTCTGTCGCAAGAGTTGGCTTCTGAGCGGCACGCCGTCTGTATCAGTGAAGATCAGTGGCTTGCCGCTCTTTTCTCGCAAGAGATCCAAAACTTTGGCGACTATCTCAAGTTTTCGGCCCGGCTCAAACCTGTTATGAGCGCACATATTCAGGCCTTACTCGGTTGCGGTGTCGATGTGGTGCTGGACTTCCCGGCTAATACCGCAGTGCAGCGTCATGGATTCAAGGCCCTGGCCGAGGCGGCCGGAGCGCAGCATCTGCTGGTCTATTTAGAGGCAGATGATGAGTTGTGTCTCGAGCGTCTGGCACTCAGAAGAGTTCAATGCCCGGAGCGGGCAGCCTTCGACAATGAAACCGTCTTTCGGCAGGTGAGTGCCTATTTTGAGGCGCCAACGGCCGAGGAAGCGCTATCGATAGAGGTGCGCCCGGCCTGAAAACAGCTGACATGGCGTTCGCTATTTGGCTGTGGCAGACCAAGATTATTTGTGCCAATATGCGCCGGCCGGTTTGCTGCTCTTTGGCAGAGTTCAAACATGGCGCTATAGTCATGCGGGCGCGAAGGCGCCGCAAAATAGAGGTTAGATTATGAAGAGAGCAGTGAAGGCAGTCCAATTATCGCTTGAATAGATTCTTAGCAATAATTGGACGCAAAAATGAATAGAAACAATATCTGGAATTACTCATTCTTATACTCTTTGGTACTTCTGGTACCTTTTGATCTGCTTGCTTCACTGGGGATGGACTTATACCTTCCGGCAGTGAATGAAATCGGCACAAGTTTCAAGGTAGGAAGGGAGCAGGTTCAGCTGACGCTGACCATGTATATGGCACTCCTAGGCCTTGGGCAATTGCTGTTTGGCCCCCTCTCGGACAAGCTTGGCAGAAGGCCGATAGTCGTTATTGGCGCTGTCTTGTACTCATTGTCCAGCCTGGCTATTCCCTTAAGTCCGAACTTTGATTACTTCCTGGGACTGAGATTGTTACAATCGCTGAGCGCGTCTGCACTATTGGTTGCGGCGTTTGCCACGGTCAGAGATGTATTTGCCGAAAGGGAAGAAGGCGTAGTCGTTTACGCCATCATGGGTTCAGTGTTGGCTTGTGTACCGGCAGTGGCACCGTTTCTGGGCGCCTTGATAGAAAAGCAGTGGCATTGGCAGGGCATATTTTACTTCCTGGGAATATTCGCTGCCGTGGTTGCCGTGCACACAGTGTTTAAATGGCCAGAAACCCGGCCGGCCAAAACCCAGCCGTTTCGTTTCAATAGCTTATTCATCATCCTGGGGTCCAAGACTTTTATTGGTTATACCTTGGCTTATGCAACGGCTATGGGGACCTTCTTCGCCTACTTTTCCACCTCGCCCTCGGTGCTGATGGATACCTTGCGCCTGAGTAAAGTCGAGTTCAGCCTCTGGTTCGGCTCGGTGGCGGTTGTGATGATACTGACCACCAGGTTCGTCAAGCCTTTGGTTGGGCGTTGGGGAATCAGCGGCACAGTGTTTCGAGGGCTGGCGGGGCTATTTGTCAGCGGGCTTATCCTCTATCTGTGCGAGTGGCTCTTTGGCGTTACCCTGCTGGGCTTTATGCTTCCCATGTACCTGATTGGAGTCAATATTGCCTTGACTTGTGCCGTCTCGGCCAACGGCGCTCTGCACGCCTTCTCCGCTTCGGCGGGTTTGGCAACGGCGCTTTATTATGCGCTGGAAAGCCTGTACTTAAGCCTTATGGTCAGTGTGCTGATAAAGCTGATCCCGCCCGGGACCTCGGCCACCATAGCCGTGTATATCCTTATCTCTTCCCTGTTGGCTGCGGGCTTTATCCTGCTGGGCAGGCGGCAGAGTAAATAGCTTCTTATAAGCTTGCCGGCCACACTTGAGCTTGTTCAGGTGTGGTCTATCGCTGTAGTGAGTGACATAAGGCTTCATCCCCCGGTTTAAAATCTTCGGGCTGTTGCTGCATCAGCTTGCTTGAGAATGGCGATAATTTGACTATCCGTGTATCGCGATTTTTCATGTCGAATCTCTTGCGTCTAATGTACGAGAAAATTCTACTTTTGGTTGCGGTTATTTTTCGGGGAGACTACCGATGTACAAACTGCCACTACACTTTGTCTAAGGATGACTAAACGAAAGGCCCTCTTAATGAGGGCCTTTGCTTTTTTTCATATCGGCGCAACCATTTCTTACTTTGGGTGGCGCGCTAAATTACAGCGGCTTATTCATCTTCTGCCGGTGGCACATAACCTTCAATCTGTACTTCCTGACCTTCGAACAGGAAGGCGACCATCTGCTCTTCCAGCAGTTTGCGATCATCGACATTCATCATGTTCAGTTTCTTTTCGTTGATCAGCATGGTCTGTTTTTTCTGCCACAGGCCCCAGGCCTCTTTGCTGATGTTGTCGAAAATGCGCTTGCCGAGTTCGCCGGGATACAGTTGGAAATCCAGGCCATCGGCTTCTTTCTTGAGATAGACGCAGTTAACTGTGCGTGCCATGTTTACTCCTTGGTCAGACTCGGTTCCAGGCTGGCCAATACCCGCTCTGTTGCAGCGGCCAGTCCCACCCGGGAAGGTTGGTTTAAGTTATACCAGAGACAGGGTTTGGGTTCCATTACCCTGTCTTTACTCTGGGCGCTGTGACCTTGGTCCAGCAGCATGTCTGTGGCTACTTTGCTCTTTAGCCGCAGCAACATAGGCTGAGCGTCCAGGTGAAAGTGGCTGAAGGTGTGACGAAAACCGGGTAGCTCAGTGATGCTGTGCTCTGCAAGCCCCAAGGCTTTGGCGGCTTGCTGCAGGTTTTGTCTGTTGCCAAACTCGGGGAAACACCAGAGGCCGCCCCAGATCCCGGCGGGGGGCCTTTGCTGCAGCAAGATCTCGCCATCGTGTTCCAGCACCAGTAGCCAGGCTTCTTTGGCCGGAATCGCCTTCTTCGGCTTTTTGCCGGGGAAGTCGCCCTGGCGACCCATTAGCTGCGCCTTGCAGTCGCGGGCGACCGGGCACTGGTCACAGGCGGGGCGGGAGCGGGTGCATATGGTGGCACCTATATCCATCATCGCCTGGTTGTATTTTTGGATCTCGGCCTTGGGCGTGAGCGCTTCGGTCAGCTGCCAGAGTTGGTTTTCCACATCCTTTTGCCCGGGCCAACCTTCTATGGCGCCGTGGCGGGCGAGTACCCGTTTGACATTGCCATCCAATATGGGGTGATGTTGCCCCAAAGACAGCGACAGCACAGCACCTGCGGTTGAGCGTCCAATGCCCGGCAGTGCCAGTACCGAGTCAAAGTCGGTTGGAAACTCGCCTTGGAACTCATCACGCACCTTGATGGCGGCCTTGTGCAGGTTACGGGCGCGGGCGTAATAGCCCAGACCTGTCCACAGATGCAGCACTTCGTCTATGTCGGCATTGGCCAGGCTGACAACATCGGGGAAACGGGTAATGAATTTTTGGAAGTAGGGGATAACGGTCGCGACCTGGGTCTGCTGCAACATGATTTCAGAAATCCATACTTTGTATGGGGTCTTTTGCTGTTGCCATGGCAGAGTCTTGCGACCATTCAAGTCGTACCATTTTACGATACGTTCTGCGAAAGAGGCTGTTTTGTTCATCGGCGCAGTGTAGCCGTAGCCAAGGGGCGAAACAAGGAGATTGATCCCCCCAAATGATTGACTTATTTCGTTCTTGTGGATTGTTGGTATACTTTTTCAGCATCAGGGCTTGCACTGTATGGTGAACTTTGGATAATGCCCTTCTTTTTCACACCTCTCTAGGGGCAAAAATGAGCGAAGTCACAACGGCCGAGTTTAACGAAGAAGGCAAGTATCTGCGCAAAGTAAGAAGCTTTGTGCTGCGTGAGGGGCGCCTCACCAAGGGCCAGGCCCAGGCCTTGGAAGCGCATTGGGGCAGCATGGGGCTGGATTATTCCCCCGAGCCTCTGGATTTGAACGCCGTCTTTGCCCGTGAGGCAGATACAGTGCTGGAGATAGGTTTTGGTATGGGCGCCTCTCTGGTGACCATGGCCAAGGAAGCCCCCGAGCTTAACTTTATCGGTATCGAAGTGCATAAGCCTGGTGTGGGCGCCTGTCTTGCCGATGCCGGCGAAGCCGGAGTCACTAACCTGAGAGTATTCCATCACGATGCCATGGAAGTGCTGGAGCATGCCATTGCCGATAATTCTCTGGCGCGGCTGCAGCTGTTTTTTCCCGACCCATGGCACAAGAAACGCCACCACAAGCGCCGCATAGTGCAGCCGGCCTTTGCCGAGTTGGTGCGCCGTAAACTGAAAATTGGTGGTGTGTTCCACATGGCTACCGATTGGGAAAACTACAGCGAACACATGCTGGAAGTGATGAATGCCGCCCCCGGCTATCGCAACCTTTCCAGCGATGGCACTGTAGTGCCACGGCCGGATTATCGTCCGTTGACCAAGTTCGAGGCCCGCGGCCAGCGCCTGGGTCACGGTGTTTGGGATCTGATGTTCGAACGTACAGAGTAATTACACCTGAGGGAGAAGCAGTATGGCTATTCGCAGTCGTCGTTTGCGCAAGAAGTTGCGTGTTGATGAATTCCAGGAGTTGGGATTTGACGTTAGTTGGCGCTTTGCCGACTCTGTGTCGGAGGAACAGATAGATGCCCTGGTCGACCGTTTTATTGATGAAGTTATAGAACCTAGAGGCTTGGGCTTCCACGGTGGTGGCCACAGAGAGTGGGAAGGCATTATTGCCACCCAAAGAATTGGCAAGTGCACCGAAGATGACAGAAGCGCAGTCAAGGCATTCTGGGAAGCTCAGCCAATCAGCGAGTTGGAAGTCACTGAGCTGTACGACATTTGGTGGAGCTAATCCCGGACGAGGCCTTGCTTGAGCAGGTGCTCGACAGGGTTCGCCCTCTGATTGGCCAGGGTAAGGTGGCGGATTATATTCCGGCCCTTGCCCGGGTCAATGCCAACAAGCTGGGGATTGCCGTTACCATGGCCGACGGCACCACAGTGGGGGCAGGGGATTATTTAGAGCCTTTTTCCATTCAAAGTATTTCCAAAGTGTTCAGCCTGACATTGGCGCTGACACTCTATGAAGAAAGCGAAATCTGGAGCCGGGTAGGCAAAGAGCCGTCGGGTCACTCATTTAATTCTTTAGTGCAGGTGGAGTTGGAGCGCGGCATTCCCCGTAATCCCTTTATCAATGCCGGGGCACTGGTCATCGCCGACTTGCTGCAGAGTCGCCTCGGAGCGCCCAAGCACAGAATGCTGGAAGTGGTTCGCCGTTTGGCGGGTAATCCGCATATCTGCTACGACAAGGTGGTGGCCGATTCCGAGTATCAGCACAGTGCCCGCAATGCTGCCATTGCCTATCTGATGAAGTCCTTCGGTAACTTCAACAATGATGTGGATACTGTGCTGCGAAGCTATTTCCATTACTGCGCCTTGAAAATGAGCTGCGCCGATCTTTCCCGGGCTATGATGTATCTGGTCCAAGGCGGTAAGGCATTGGATGGCAAAGCGCTGATATCACCGCTGCAGAGCCGCAGACTCAATGCACTTTTGGCTACATCCGGGCTTTATGATGGCGCCGGTGAGTTTGCCTACCGGGTCGGCATGCCGGGCAAGAGTGGAGTCGGTGGTGGCATAATCGCGGTGATCCCCGGTGACATGTCCATCTGTGTCTGGTCGCCTGAGCTTGACCGCAGCGGCAACTCACTCGCCGGAACGGCAGCGCTGGAGCAACTCAGGCTGGCCGTTGGCCGCTCAATCTTCTGATCCCAAAGGCAGCATTCCGCTGCCTTTGTTTTTACGCCATACCATAGTTTTCAGCCTAAAGTTGCACATTAGGCGCTTGCCGGTTTTCCGGCCACTATGTAGCCCATCACCTGCGGTACGGATAGGCAGGAAGCCTGAATGCAGTGAAGGACAGGACGTCCGAGAACGGCCTCGCCATCCCTGGCTCGGAAGGTGACAGTTCCACCTGTGCCTGGGAAATAGGCGTATATCTGTGGGTATATAAGCAATTTCAAGCAACGCTATGATTGCAGAATTGCACCAAATTCCCCTCGGTGTCGCCGAAAGCCGTTGGCGCAAATAACGTGGCTGAGGGCGAATGCTCGCCGGTGGCGAGTGTGCTTATGAGCGCGAGCCAAGGAAGGCGAGCTGGCCTTTATCCATGGAAGGATTTGGATGCCGAAGCAGCGACAGTCGAATCAGGGGCGAGTGTCGCCTAGCGACGAGCTAACGAGCGCGAGACAGGATGTTGAGCTGGGTCAGAGTCACATGGATGTGACTCGGAGCGTCTGAAGCGGTAGTTATTTGCGCCATTAGGCCGAGGGGCTTTCGACACCGTGTGGGGCGGCAAGGGAGATCCAAGAGGGGATTGCTGTTGATCCCTTCTTGGTCGGGTGTGGGGCGGTGAGTGTCGCATAGCGACATGCTTACGAGCGAGAGCCAGGGATGGCGAACTGGCAGTTGTGCATGGATGCACTTGCTCCACGACTTTAGGCCGCTGGTACAGCGGCTATCATGGCTTTGAACTAAATCTCACCAATAAACCTGGTGTTAGCTGTAATCTAAGTTGTAGCCCATCACCTGCGGTGCGCTTTCGCACAGGCGATCCTGTGACTCGCTGCAAGTACGTCCCTGTAAGCTCTGCCTCGCCATCCCTGGCTCGGAAGGTCACAGTTCCGCCTGTGCCTGAAAATGAGGTGTATGTCTGCGGGCATATAGGTCGCTTCAAACAAGTTAGCTCTTACAGAATTGCACCGACTCCCCTTCGGAGCCGCCGCGGGTGTTGTTGCGCCGAGACAGGGATGTCGAGGCTCGAAGGTCGAGCAAGGCGAATGTTGCGAAGCGACAAGTTCATGAGCGCGAGCCAAGGAAGGCGAGCTGGCCGTTATGTATGGATGCATTTGGCGAGTCCTGAGTGTAGCCAATTTGTTTCATAAGCCAGCGGGAATTTCGGCTACGTCGGGGTGTCCTTGGGGATGCAAGGGGCTTTGGACAAGCAAAGCCCCTTGCCCGGTGTGGTTTGGCGAGTGTAGCGTAGCGACTGGCTACGAGCGAGAGCCAGGGATGGCGAACTGGCCGTTGTACATGGATGCATTTGCTCCACGACTTTAGGCCGCTGGCACAGGGGCTATCATGGCTTTGAACCAAATCTCACCAATAAACTTGGTGTTAGCTGTAATCTAAGTTGCAGCCCATCACCTGCGGTGCGCTTTCGCACAGGCGATCCTGTGACTCGCTGCGAGTACATCCCTGTAAGCTCTGCCTCGCCATCCCTGGCTCGGAAGGTCACAGTTCCGCCTGTGCCTGAAAATGAGGTGTATGTCTGCGGACACTTCAGATGTTTCAAGCTACTCCATTCTCACAGAATTACACCGACCCCGCTCGAAGCTCCACGACTTTAGGCCGCTGGCACAGGGGCTATCATGGCTTTGAACCAAATCTCACCAATAAACTTGGTGTTAGCTGTAATCTAAGTTGCAGCCCATCACCTGCGGTGCGCTTTCGCACAGGCGATCCTGTGACTCGCTGCAAGTACATCCCTGTAAGCTCTGCCTCGCCATCCCTGGCTCGGAAGGTCACAGTTCCGCTTGTGCCTGAAAATGAGGTGTATGTCTGCGGGCATATAGGTCGCTTCAAACAAGTTAGCTCTCACAGAATTGCACCGACTCCCCTTTGGAGCCGTCGCTGGCATTGTTGCCAATTGGTTCGAAGGGGCGACCTGGCCCTTGTGCATGGATGCACTTGCTCCACGAATTTAAGCTGCTGGCGCAGCGGCTATTATGGCTTTTAATCCCGAATGCAGTGAAGAAAGGGAATAGTCTAGGCCATCCTGAGTATTCCCTGTTAAACCTTTCTTTGGTTTCTTGTGTCTTATTCATCATAACGGCTACAAGTTGGCAAAATTTGCCACTCGTAGATGGTGGATTTTCATATTTTGCTGCCTTTCTTGATATTAATTCTTTTAATATCAGTTAATTATAACTTTGGCACAAAGTCTGCTTTATTCTGAGCCATAAGCGGTAATCAAGTTTACTCGGCAGATTAAAACGAGAGGGAAGACAGAATGAAACAAGCGATTGGTGGAATATCTTTGGTGTGTGCACTGTTTGCGGCGGCGCCTGCTATGGCGATCAACTTTGAGCCAAGAGATGAGCAATGCGAGATGTCGCTCAACTACGACATCTCACTGGAACCCAAGAAGCTGAGTGTCAGTAATCAAGGGAAAGAACACTATCGAATTGAGCCGGGCCGCCTCTATGTGGAAGGTGAAGAAGTGGTCTTGAATGCCGAGCAGAGCAAGCTTGTCAACGAGTACTCGGATGCCATGGCTCAGCAGTTACCCGAAGTCATCTCTTTGGTGGAAGATGCCGTCACCATGGCGAGCGAGGCCGTGAGCATGGCCCTGACACCACTCTTGGGGGATGCCGCCGCTGCCAAGTTGGATGAAACTATGGGCAGTCTGCAACAGAGAGTCTATGAAGTGGCTCATCGCAATGGTGACCAGTACTTCCTCGGGGCCACTGAAGAGTCGTTGGAAAACGCCTTTGGTGATGAGTTTTCCAAAGAGATAGAGCAACTGGTGCAGCAGTCGCTAGGCAGTTTGATGATGGCCATGGGCAGCGCCATGATGTCAGGTGAGGGCGAAACCTTTGATGAGAAGATCAATGCCTTCAGCCAGAAGATGGAAAAGATGGGCAAGGATATTGAAGTGCAAATGGAGTCTCGTGCCCAGGAGATGGAGCAGAGAGCCGACGCGCTTTGCGACAACTTCCAACGTTTGCTGGTGCTGGAAGACAAGTTACGCAAGCAGATCCCTGAGCTGGGCGAATTCCAGGTACTGTCCGGCAAGGTTGAACTGCAGCAATAAGATTTAAGCTGGTGATTCCCCCTGTATCTTCCCCTCCCTTGATACAGGGGTTTTTTATTGATTGTCTGTCGATTATGTCATCACTGCGGCGGTTTTTTTGGCTCAAGGCTATCCTTGGGTTAGAGTCAATAACAAAGAATTGGTATACTTCGCAAAAATAATAAAACTGACACCCAAGTCAGGACTCAGTGACTCTACCCAGTGCGCTTTCCAAAACCCGGCAGCCCACACCCCATTTTGGGGTCTTGACGGTGAGGCCCGTCGCTTTTCCAGGAAAGCTTTTACCAGTGTTGTAAACGGCTTAAGGCGACTTTCATGTTAGAACTGTTAGAACCTATCGCTATTTTCACTCATGTCGCCCGTGCCGGCAGCTTCAGTGCGGCGGCGCGTAGGCTTGGAATATCCAAATCCAAGGTCAGTACCCAGGTTGCCGATCTTGAACATAAACTCGGGATCCAGTTGATCCAGCGAACGACCCGTAGCTTAAGCCTCACCGAAGCCGGTAATCTGCTGTATGTGCAGGGGGAAGAACTGCTCCGGGATGCGGATCAGGCGGTGGCCAGTGTGCACAACCTCAATGATGCCACCCGAGGCGTGCTCAAGGTAGGTATCTCCCAGTCATTCGGCACCATGCATATTATTCCGGCACTGCCCGAGTTTATGACCCGTCATCCGGATCTCGAGCTGCAGGTGAGCCTGTTGGACCATAAGGTTGATGTGGTCAGTGAAGGCCTGGATCTGCTGCTGACCATGTCAGAGCAACTGCCTCTGGGAATGGTGGCTCGCCCGCTGATGAAGTGTCAGTTCCTGCTGGTGGCATCCCCCGGGTATGTTGCAGCTCACGGTATGCCGGCCCGTCCGGAGCAGCTGGTGGAGCACAACTGTTTGGTTTACCACGGTGAATGGCATGAGCACAGCGTTTGGCAATTCAAGAAGGGCGATGACTACTGTGAGATAGGGGTTTCGGGTAATTTCAGAGTCGACAATGCGCCGGCGCTCAAGTCTGCCGCTGTCAGTGGGCTTGGGGTGGTTTATCTCGCCAGCTATCTGCTGGAAGATGAAATAGAAAAAGGTACTCTGGTTCCCCTGCTTCCCGATTGGCAACTGACCCATCATCTGCCGCTGCAGGCGGTTTATCCCAGACGTAAACACTTGGCCCCCAAGGTGAGTGCCTTTATCGAGTTCATCAAGGATCATATAGGTACGCCACCTTATTGGGACAAAAAATATGCAGATCTGTTTGCCCAACGCCAGGAAAAATAAAGAAATATCGTTCTTATAATAGAACAATGAAAAACACTCAAGTTCCGCTTGGGTGTTTTTTGTTTATATATCATATGGATGTTAGGATTTTATTGGTTTATTCAACCGCTTTATTATTTGATGGGCTTTAAAGATTTTTAATAACCCAGTTGCAGTCTGTTCTGAAATCAATACAATGGTTGCAGTTGATTCGGGTGGAACCAACATACGGGTGTGCCGCGGGACTGACCCCTCCTGCTGTAGACTGCTTGGTTCAACACAGAGTGTTAAGCCCTTATCAATGCCGACCCAGGTTTTCGAACTAAAACAATGTCGGCCTTAAAACCATCATCCTGATTTTGGTTTACCCCGGCCCAGGTGGCCGGGGTATTTTTATGTCTGTTTTCAGGACGGAATCAAGCGCATAAAAAGCCGCTCATGGGAGCGGCAGTTGATTCAGTTTCAAGCCTGGCTTTGCGCGGCTACCCAGTCTTTTACCTCCTGCTCCAGTACATTCAGCGGCAAGGGGCCGTTTTTCAAGACCAGAGTGTGGAAGGCGCGAATGTCGAAACGCTCACCCAGCGCCTCCTTGGCGTAGGCTCTAAGCGCAAGTATCTTGTTCATCCCCACCTTGTAAGCGGTTGCCTGCGAGGGCATAACTATGTGCCGCTCAACCATTTTTACTGCGTCAGATTCGGCATTGGGAGTGTTATCCATGTAATAGGCTATGGCTTGATCTCGAGTCCATTTCTTGGCATGGATCCCGGTATCTACCACCAAACGGCAGGAGCGCCATAGCTCCATCGCTAATCTGCCAAAGTCTGAGTAGGGATCGCTGTAAAGCCCCATCTCCTTGGGGAAGTACTCACTGTAAAGGCCCCAGCCCTCGATATAAGCCGTGTAAGAGCCGAAGCGACGAAAGCTGGGAAGTCCTTCCAGTTCCTGGGCTATGGCTATCTGCATGTGATGCCCGGGGATCCCTTCATGGTAGGCCAGTGCCTCCATTTGGTATTTGGGCATAGCCATTATGTCATAGAGGTTGGCATAGTAAGTTCCCGGGCGACTGCCATCGGCCGAGGGCTGGTTGTAGAAAGCCTTGCCGGCAGACTTCTCCCTGAAGGCTTCCACCTGTTTGACTATCAAAGGCGCTTTGGGCTTTACCTTGAATACTTCATCCAGGCGAGAGTTCATGTTATCGATAAGGGCGGTGGCCTCTCTCAGGTAGGCCCGGCGGCCGGCGTCATTGTCCGGGAAGTAGAAGCCCTCATTCTGGCGCATAAACTCGAAGAAGGCTTTGAGATCGCCCTTGAAGCCAACGTTGTCCATGATGGCGCGCATTTCGCCGTGGATCCTGGCGACCTCGTCCAGTCCTAATTGATGAATGCTATCGGCGCTCATCTCTGTGGTGGTGGTATTGGCCAGGGCATTGTTGTAGAAGGCGCTGCCGCTCGGGAATTTCCAGACTCCATCTCTGCTGTCGGCCCGTTTTTCCAGGGTTTCGAGATAGGCAATCAGCTTTTGGTAAGCTGGCCTCAATTGTTCTTTGAGGGCGATGGCGGCTTGATCCAGCAGTTTATCTTGGGTGTCTTCATTCAGCTTGAGTTTTGCCAACTTGCCCTTGAAGTCGGCCCAGATAGCGCTGTCCGGCTCACCATCAAACGGCGCGCCATGAATAATATTGCGACTGTCTGAAAGTACGTGGGGGAATACGAACTTGGGGGCGATTATGCCTTCCTCGGCGCGAACCTCGAGGGCGGTGATCAGCTGCTCGAACAGCTCAGGAACCCCGGCTATACGGCTGATATAGGCGTGGGCATCGGCTTCGTTGGCTATCGAGTGTTGGTTTATCAACAATGAAGGCACCAACGAGTGAATGCCGTACATCTGGTTGACCGGGTAGTTGTAGTGGCGGAACTTATCATCGCGGATCTGGCGTTGCAGTTTGGCGGTCAACAGCTCCAGGCTCAACTTGCTCTGTGGGTCCAACTTTGTCGGATCCAGTAGTGACAGACGCTCAAGCTGCTGCTTGGCGCGAGCAAGCGCGGCATCATCGGCCGCATCTCCCAGCGAGTCCCACTTGCCGTAATCTGTTTTGATACCAAGAAAGGTCTGCCGCACCGGGCTGGCGGCGACATCCTCGTTGAAGATGGCTTCAAACAGGGCGTTGGCTTTGGCGGATTCGGCTTTGATGACCTCAGGAGCCAGGTTTGATGCTTGGTTACTCTGCCCTGAGACGGAGGCTTGGGCGAGAAGGGGATAACTGCTGCTTAAAACGGCGCCAAGGGCCAGCGTCAACAGACTTTTTCTTATGGTTATAGGCATGGACAACTTCCTTTTTGCTTGGCAATGGCAGGCCGGATGACGATGGCCCGAGTCAGGAAAGACGCACAGAAACCGCGACTGCTATGGCTCATTTGCGTCTAAAGAAGTTAATCCTAATGAAGTTGAGTAATTAAGTATTGGCGTAAATGTTAGAAAATATTTCCTCTTGCTGCTTTCGCTTTGGCAGCAGCAAGAGGAGGCTAAGAAGAGATGGAGCTAACAAAACTGCGACAGCAGATCGTTGACGAACATATGTCCCTTGTTGGTGAGCGTCCAGTAGCCGGGAGTGATTTCTACCAGCCCGCGCTCGGCGGCCTGCTGCATGCCTTTATCCAGGGTGTTGGCCGCAACGCCGGTGCGCGCTTCAAATTCGCTCCAGGGGATGGGGCTCATCAGTCGCAGCCTGTTCATCAGGTACTCCAGCGCCCTGTCTTTGGGCAGTACATCACTTACCTCAAATAGATAATCCTTTGTGGCCAAATAGCCCTTTGGATGTTTTATCTTTACCGTGCGTACTATGCGGTCCTGCTCCGGTAGCGTCAGCTTGCCGTGGGCGCCGCAACCAATTCCCAGATAATCACCGAATTCCCAATAGTTGAGGTTATGGCGGCACTGAAAACCGGGTTTGGCGTAGGCGGATATTTCATACTGCTGATAGCCAAGGGCTGCGAGTCTTTGCTGGCCCTGTTCATAGATGTGCCAAAGCGCTTCATCGTCCGGCAGCTGCGGCGGGCGTGAATGAAACAGGGTGTTTGGCTCTATGGTGAGCTGATACCAGGACAGGTGCGGAGGATTGAGCGCCGCCGCCGTGTCGATATCGGCCATGGCCTCTTCAAAGCTCTGGTTCGGTAGACCGTGCATCAGATCCAGGTTAAAGCTCTGGTATCCGGCTGCAGCAACGCCTTTGGCGGCGTTGACTGCTTCATCCTTGCCATGAATTCGCCCCAGCAGGTTGAGCTTGTCTTTGGCAAAGCTTTGCACACCTATGGAGAGGCGAGTGACACCTGCTGCGCGGTAAGCGCTGAAGTCATCATGTTCCAGAGTGCCTGGGTTGGCCTCCATGGTGATCTCTATGTCATCGGTAAAGGGAATGCGCCGATTCACGCCTTGCAGCAGCCTGCCTATCTGGGCAGCATCGAACAGGGAGGGGGTGCCGCCACCGATAAAAATGCTGTGCAGTTGCCGGCCTTGAACATAGTGCAGGTCGGCGTCGAGATCGCCAAGCAGGGCATCGACATATTCCTGCTGCGGCAGCTCACCCTGTTTTCCGTGAGAGTTGAAATCACAGTAAGGGCATTTCTGCACACACCAGGGAATATGAATATAGAGACTCAGCGGTGGCAGCGTCAGCATTAGCCGAGGATCCCCTGTTGTTTGAAGGCTTCAAGCAGCAATTTCAGCGCCTTGCCTCTGTGACTGAGATGGTTCTTTTCATCACTGCTGAGCTCGGCGGCAGTTTGCTGGTAGCCACAGGGAATGAATACGGGATCATAACCATGGCCGTTGTTGCCCTTGGGTTCAAAACCTATTTCACCTTCCCAAGCGGCCTGGCAGATAATGGGAGTCGGATCCTTGGCATGACGCATATACACAAGTACACACTGGAAACGGGCGGTACGGGGGGCAGACGTTGCCTCTATGGCGCCAAGCAGCTTGTTGTAGTTGCCTTCGGCCGTGGCGTTGGCGCCACTGTAACGGGCAGAATAGATGCCGGGAGCGCCGTCCAGAGCATCAACTTCGAGGCCTGAGTCATCGGCGATAGCGGGCAAACCGGTGATTTCGGCGGCATGGCGCGCCTTGATAATGGCATTTTCAACAAAAGTGGTGCCGGTTTCTGCCACTTCAGGCACGTCGAATTGGTTTTGTGGCAACACCTCAATATTGAAGGCGCTGAACATCTCGGCGAATTCTTTGAGTTTTCCCTTGTTGCCACTGGCAAGCACTATCTGTTTCATCTTGGATTTTCCTTATTTCGCAATGCCGGCAATAGTACCATTTTGCAAAAGAGTTTACTCACTCAGCGACAATGAAAAGGCGCGAAAACAAGTAGAGCCGTGGAAGGTTTGAGCCCTAATGGCTGCTGTCGTTTCTCTAAGTCGGCGGTCAATAGCCACTCGGGGCGGCCATAAAAAAACGCCGCTTATTCGGCGGCGCTCTATTGACGGAATGTACTGCTCAATCGACGTAGAATTTCTGTTTAAAGGCCAGAGTGGTGTTGAGCTCGTTGCCGTGTTTGATCAGGATTTGAAAGTTAATCTCCTGATCGTCACGATAGGGCACCTCGGCAATATAGTAGATGGCATCACCCTCGCGAATTTCACGGAACTTCAACTGCATTCTGGCATCGATAAGATTGTTGGCCAGGCCGGATATCTCGACCGGTACTGCCGGATTGCCCTCTTCACTGGTATCCAGTACGGCGATATTGATTATGCCCGTGTAACGGCTGCGTTCTATGCCATAGTTCTTGGCGATGGATGGCGTCAAAAAGGTGCTGCCCAGCGCCATATAGTGGATATCGAAATGGCCGACGGTCTGTTTCTGTTCGGCCTGAGCGACACCGGTCAGAGAGCCGAGACACAAAAGCAGGGTCAAAAATTTGCGCAACATAATGCTTTACCTGAGGTTAAGTGTGTTGAGTTGATTATAGTCCCTTGTCTGCTGCCATGGCATCAGAGTAAGGCCTCGATTTCTGCGGGTAATATCTTGGGCGCTTCAATACGCACCTGCTTGTGGCGGCCCAGTTCTCCCTTGACTATGGCTATCTGCCCCTTGGGCACCTTGAAGGCCTTGGACAGATACTTGGTCAGGTGGGCGTTGGCCTTGCCGTCCACAGGTGGCGCGGTAATGGCCACCTTGAACTCTTCACCATGCAGGCCAACCAGTTGATCCCGGCTGGCCTTGGGCTGGATATAGAGATTGAGCAACAGGTCCTGCTGCTCCCAGCTAACAGCTTTCATCAGGCAATGGCCCAGAAAGGAATCGTCTTGGCCAGCAGTATGTTAATGAAATTCATCAACACCATCAGCACCAGCAGCGACAAGTCCAGCCCGCCCATGGGGGGCAGGAAGCGGCGAATGGGCGCCAGCAGTGGCTCGGTCAACTGCATCATCACATACTCAATCGGATTGCGGCCCTGGCTGACCCAACTGAGGATGGCGCGGATGATCAGGATCCAGAACAGCAATACCCCAGCCTTTTTAAACAAGGACACCAGCGCAAACATCAAGGTGGCAACCAGGTTGAACTCCTGGCCCGCCATCAGGGTCAGCAAGAGTATTTTGACCACCACCACCAGCAGTGCCAGCACCACAGAGGCCGTATCCAGACTGCCTATGGAGGGCAGTATCCGCCGCATGGGCGCTACAATGGGGTGGGTGGCCTTGACGATAAACTGGCTGAAGGGGTTATAAAAATCTGCCCGCACCAGCTGCAGCCAGATCCTCAGTATGACTACCATAAAATAGAGGTCGAATACGACTGTAATCAGGTAAATCAATGCGTCATTCATGAAAAGTTTCGCCCTTGGGTCGTTTAGAATTCTTTGGCCATGGCTTCAGCCCTGGCAATACAGTTGTTCATTGCTTGCTTGATCAGTCCCTTGAGATCACCCCGTTGGAAGGTTTCCACCGCTTCATGGGTGGTACCGCCCTTGGAGGTGACATTCTGCCGCAGTTGCCCGGCGCTCAGCTGAGGATTTTGAATCACCATCTGTGAGGCACCCAGCGCCGCCTGCTGCACCAGTAACCTGGCCTTGGATTCATCCAGCCCCAACTCTTTGGCCGCATCCATCATGCCTTCCATAAACAGGAAAAAATAGGCCGGAGAGCTGCCCGCCAAGGCGATCACCAAATTGAGATCCGCTTCTTTGTCTACCCACAGGGTCTCGCCGCCACTGGCCATAATCTGCTGACAAAGATCTTTATCCGCCTGCTCAACCCCACTTGCGGCATAAAGGCCTGTCATGCCACAGCCAAGTTGGGTTGGGGTGTTGGGCATAGTGCGGATAAGCTTAATCTGTTGGCCGAAGTAGTCATTGTATCTGGCGGCCGGGATCCCTGCCGCTATGGTAATAAACAGCTTGTCGGCCAGCGGCAGTGTTGCCAGTTGCTCACACACCTGCTGCATCAGTTGCGGTTTGACCGACAGCACTATGATATCGGCCCAGTCACAGGCGGTTTGGTTGTCTGTGGTGGTGAGGATGCCGAAATCGCGCTTGAGGGCATCGAGTTTAGCTGTGCTTGGGTTGCTGGCTTGGATCAATTCAGCCGGATAACCGCTGCCCACCAGCCCGCTGATGATACTGCGGCTCATATTGCCGGCGCCGATAAAACAGATTTTCTTTTGAGCCATGCTGTCCCCTGTCACTTGTGATTGGAGTGTATCCCGCATCGGCTTTGACCGTGCGGGAGATATTAGTATTTGGGCCAATACTATCAAAAACAAGGTCTCAGCGGCCAATCTCAGATCTTATTGGCTGGTTTATCAGCCGTAGTTACGCTCGCCGAAAATAGCGCTGCCGACTCTGACCATAGTAGAGCCCTTGGCGATGGCGAGTTCAAGATCCTGACTCATACCCATGGACAGGGTATCCACCTGTGGAAACTTGAGCTTCAGTTCGGCAAACAGTTGCTGCATGTGCGACAGCTCCGCCTCAAGCCTTGGTCCTTCACCGGCACTGGGAATTGTCATCAGTCCCCTGAGTTTGAGGTTGGGCAATGAGTCCACCAGGCTCGCCAGCTCAAACATTTCGCTCTGTGTTGCTATTCCTGCTTTGGAACTCTCACCCGAAACATTGATTTGAATGCAGATTTCCAGTGGAGGCATGCCTTCAGGGCGCTGCTCCGACAGGCGGCGGGCGATCTTTTCCCGCTCCAGGGTGTGCATCCAATGGAAGTGCTCGGCGACAATTCTTGATTTATTGGATTGCAGCGGGCCGATAAAGTGCCATTCTATATCGGGACAGCGCTGTGCCAATTCCATGGCTTTCTGTTGCCCCTCCTGGACATAGTTTTCGCCAAAGCAACGTTGCCCGGCGGCATAAGCTTGTTCAATGTCGGCGACCGGTTTGGTCTTGCTGACAGCCAGCAGCTTGATCTCGCTTGCATTTCGGGACGAAATTTGCGCCGCTTGAGCTATCCTGCGCTGGGCTAGTGCCAGTCTGTCTGCTATTGTTGTCATGATGTAAACTTTTTGGTTGAACGGATATCCCAAACTATGGAAATCACTGAATTATTGGCCTTTAGTGTAAAGCATAACGCTTCGGATCTGCACTTATCGGCCGGTGTGCCTCCCATGATACGCGTCGACGGTGAGGTCAGAAAGATTAATGTCCCTGCGCTTGATCACCAAGGGGTTCACAGACTTGTCTACGACATAATGAATGACAAGCAGCGTAAGGATTATGAAGAGTTTCTGGAAATCGACTTTTCCTTTGAAGTTCCCAATCTTGCGCGTTTTCGTGTCAATGCCTTCAATCAGTCCCGCGGCGCCGCCGCGGTTTTTCGTACTATTCCCAGCGATATTTTGACTTTGGAACAACTGGGCGCGCCGGAAATCTTCAAGAAAATCGCTTCATATCCTCGCGGCCTGGTGCTGGTAACCGGCCCCACAGGTTCGGGTAAGAGTACTACCCTGGCGGCGATGATAGATTACGTCAATGAGAACCGCCACGATCATATTCTCACCATTGAAGACCCTATCGAATTTGTGCACCAAAACAAGCAATGCCTTATCAACCAGCGGGAAGTGCACCGCCATACCCACAGTTTTAACGCCGCCCTCAGAAGCGCTCTGCGTGAAGACCCGGATGTCATTCTGGTCGGTGAGATGCGGGATTTGGAAACCATACGCCTGGCGATGACAGCAGCAGAAACCGGCCACTTGGTGTTCGGTACTTTGCACACCACCTCGGCGGCCAAGACCATTGACCGTGTGGTTGACGTATTCCCCGCAGGCGAGAAGGACATGGTGCGTACCATGTTGTCTGAGTCGTTGCAGGCGGTTATCTCCCAGACCCTAATCAAGAAGGTTGGCGGCGGCCGGGTGGCGGCCCATGAGATCATGATGGGTACCCCGGCTATCCGAAACCTTATCCGTGAGGACAAGGTGGCACAGATGTATTCTGCTATCCAAACCGGTATGGCTCATGGCATGCAAACCTTGGAGCAGAGCCTGCAGAACCTGGTGAATCGCGGCTTGATCAGTCGGGAGGATGCCATGGCCAAGAGCTCCAACAAACAAGCGAATTTCTAAGGAGTCCCCATGGACGTCAGACCTTTTCTCAAGGCTATGGTGGAGCGCAAGGCCTCGGATCTCTTTGTTACCGCCGCCTTTCCTCCCAGTGCCAAGGTGGACGGTGAACTCAGACCCTTGGCGGAAAACGCCTTTACCCCGGCGCAGTCGCTGGAGTTTGTCGAATCTTTGATGACGCCGGAGCAGAAAAAAGAGTTTCACGAGACCCGTGAATGTAACTTTGCCGTGGGCGCCAAGGAGCTGGGGCGTTTCCGGGTCAGTGCCTTCTGGCAACGGGAGTCGGCGGGCTGCGTGATGCGGCGCATCGAAACCAAGATCCCTACTGTGGAGCAGCTGTATCTGCCGCCCATCCTCAAAGACTTGGTGATGAGCAAGCGTGGGTTGGTGATTATGGTAGGGGGAACAGGTACGGGTAAGTCCACCTCACTGGCGGCACTTATCGGTTACCGTAATGCCAATGCCAGGGGACACATACTTACTATCGAAGATCCGGTGGAATTTGTTCACCAACACGGCAAGAGCATTATCACCCAGCGGGAAGTGGGTATAGATACCGAGTCGTTTGATGCGGCGCTCAAGAGCTCATTGCGCCAGGCGCCGGACGTTATCCTTATCGGTGAGATCCGTACCCAGGAAACCATGGAGTTTGCCCTGTCGTTCGCCGAAACCGGCCACTTGTGTATGGCAACCCTGCACGCCAATAACGCCAACCAGGCGCTGGATCGCATCATGCACCTGGTGCCTGAGAGTAAGCACCAACAGCTCTTGTTTGACCTGTCGCTTAACTTGCGTGGTATTGTGGCCCAGCAGCTGGTGCCCAAGGTGGACGGCAGCGGTCGGCGCGCCGCCATCGAAGTGCTGATTAATACTCCCAGGGTGGCCAGTCTTATTCAAAAGAACGAGCTGCACGTGCTTAAGGAGACCATGGCCAAGTCCAACGAGCAGGGGATGCAAACCTTCGATCAGGCGCTGTTCAAGCTCTACTGTGAAGGGGAGATCAGCTACGCCGATGCACTGCATCATGCTGATTCGCCGAACGACCTGCGACTTATGATTAAACTCCACAGCAACGACACAGGTAATTCAGGTTTCATGGAGGGGGTCACCCTGGATATGGATTAATAGGTTGATACCGTTTTCAGTAGGATTTTAACTACTCTACTTGGATGAAAAGGCGTCACTCTGACGCCTTTTGTGTTGATATTGAGTGGATTGTTCGAAAAACAACTGTGTTTTTGTTATTGTGTTGCGCCTGTTTTGTGAAAAGGATGGAAGGGGAATGCAATTGCGGCAAACCACTTTATTTTCAGCTTTGGGTCTGGCGCTGGCCGGTTGTTTCACTCTGCCGGCCGCGGCCGTGCCGGTTTCCGACGAGCTGGATATCGGCGGGGCGGTACGAGTCAACTATGGCTGGAAAGACTATGATGACGATGCCAAGTTAGAGTTCGAGCTGTTTCGTGCCGATGTCAAATACGACAATGGAGAACTGTTTGCATCGGCTCAGTATCGTTGGTATCAGGATCAGGATGTGATCCAGCATGCCTTCTTTGGCTATCGTTTTTCAGAAAATTCGGACATTCGCCTCGGGGTCACCCAGGTGCCTTTCGGTTTGCTGCCCTATGCAGCTCATTCCTTCTGGTTTGGTGCGACTTATTATCTCGGCTTTGAGGATGACTATGATGCCGGTATTCACTGGCACTACAGCAAGGACGGTTGGCGTTACGATCTCGCCTGGTTTGCCAATGATGAATATGGCGACGGCAGTCGCTTCAAGCGTTATTCCTTCGATGTTGCTACCACAGAAAATGCTCCCTATGAAGAAGCCGGGCAGTTTAACGCCAGGCTAGAGCGCAGCCTGAAGTATGGCGAGTTTGCCCATAAACTGGGTGCCTCTGTGCAATACAGCCGTTTGGACTACAAGCCCATGGCTGGCGCTGTTGCCGGTGAAGACACTGATGGTCTGGCGGTAGCCGCCCATTGGCAAATGGATTGGCATGCCTGGCAGACTCAGGTGCAGTATCTGCATTATGACTATGACATGCCCGGCGAGCGTCTGGCGCTGTCGGCTTTTGCCTATCCGTTTGAGATAGCGGCCGAGGCCGATGTGGTTACATTTAATTTGTCGCGCAGTATAGATGTTGATTGGGGCCCTATTACTCAGCTCAACTGTTACAACGACTACAGCCAGGTATTTGCCTCTGGTACCGGGTTGGATGACTCGGTGCAAAATGTCACTGGGTGCGCCATCAGTGCCGGTAAGTTTTACTCTTATGTCGACTGGATTGCCGGTAAAAACATGTGGTTTGTCAACGGCCCGGGCATAGGTATTGCCGAAGGTGACAGCAGCTGGCATTCGAGGCTGAATATCAATGTCGGCTTCTATTTTTAACAGCTGAAGCTAAACTGCTGTAGAGTGCAAACAAGAGATCAAACAAATGGAGGTGTTATGCTGAAGACATTCAAGCCCCTGGTAAGATTGAATTTAATCTTGCCGACATTGAAGGGACTGGCTTTGACTGGTTTGGCTTTTACAGCATGGGTTTTGGCACCCACGGTGGCTGTTGCCGGTCAGTGCCCCGATTACCTCAATATCAAGTTGAGAAAGCTCCATTCCCAGGAGTCTGTCGACCTGTGTGAACTCACCCAAGGTAAACCTGTGCTTCTGGTCAATACCGCCAGCAATTGTGGTTTTACGCCTCAATTCAAGGCGCTTGAAGCCCTGCATAAGGACTACCGCGAGCGTGGGCTGGTGGTGATAGGTTTCCCATCCGATGACTTCTTCCAGGAAGAAAACCAAGAGAAAGATACCGCCAAGGTGTGTTACATCAACTATGGCGTGACCTTCACCATGGTGGCCACCTCTGCGGTTCGCGGCAGCGATGTGAATCCGGTATTTGCTTATCTGGGGCAACAGGCCGGGGCGCCCAAGTGGAACTTCTACAAGTACCTGGTCAGTGGCGACGGTAAACAGGTGCAGAGCTTTAACTCCAGAGTCAAACCCGATAGCGATGAATTGATCAAAGCGATTGAATCTGTGCTTTAATATCTGACTTATTCGTTTTCTATCTGAGGTGATTTTGGCTAAGTTTATCGGTCTTGATAAAGACAAGGGCCACGCCGGGCGTGGTAAAACCGGGATATTGCTGTTGAATCTGGGGACGCCGGACGCACCGACACCCGCGGCGGTGCGGCGTTATCTGGCCGAATTTCTCTCCGATCCCAGGGTGGTGGAGATCCCCAAGGCGCTGTGGAAGCTTATTCTCCACGGCATTATTCTCAGGGTCAGGCCGGCCAAATCGGCGGCCCTTTACCGTGAGGTGTGGACTGATAAGGGCTCACCACTGATGGATATCAGTGAGCGCCAGACCCGGGCCTTGGCAGAAAAGCTCAAGGCCGAAGGTGTTGAAGCCGAAGTTGCCTTGGCGATGCGTTATGGCAACCCGGCGGTGGGCGATGTGCTCAAACGCCTGCACAACCAAGGGGTTGATAAACTGGTTGTACTGCCGCTCTATCCTCAATATGCCGGCCCTACCACGGGCTCTGCGTTTGATGCCATAGCCAAAGAGTTGACTCAATGGCGTTACCTGCCGTCGCTGCATTTTATCCATACCTACCACGATAATCCGCTGTTTATCGGGGCGCTGGCCGAGTCCATCGAAGCAGACTTTGCCCAACACGGCAAACCGCAGAAATTGGTGCTGTCGTATCATGGTATGCCGGAGCGGAATCTCAAGCTGGGCGACCCTTACTACTGCTTTTGTATCAAGACCTCAAGATTGTTGGCCGAGCGTCTTGGGCTGGCAGAGGATGATGTGATCAGCAGCTTCCAGTCCCGTTTCGGCAAGGCCAAATGGCTGGGCCCTTACACGGATGAAACCATGATGGCTCTGCCAAAGCAGGGGATCACAGATGTGGCCGTTGCCTGTCCGGCATTCAGCGCCGACTGCCTGGAAACTCTGGAGGAGATTGCCGGGCAGAACCGTGAGTTCTTCGAGCAGGCCGGTGGTAAGTCATTCCGCTATATAGCGGCGCTCAACGACAGACCGAGCCATATAGAGATGATGGCGGAGCTGGTTCGTCCCTATCTGTAAGCGCTCTTCCCCCCCTATTCAGGGCTGCAATCCGGCAGCCCTGCCAACAATATTTGACACTACCTTTCTTTGCGGATCGCTTCGCTGCCCTTGTTGCCTGCCACGCTATGCCTTAGCTTGGCAAGTTGAATGTTAATTTATGGTTAACAATAGAAGAATGAGGATAAGGCATCATGGATCGCGAGCAGATATATGCCAGCATGGCCGGAGAGGGTCGACTGGATTATGAAAAGTACCTCAATACTCCCAAATTGCTCAGCTGTCAGAAGCCCTATGAGCAGCTGTGTAACGCCGATGAGCTGCAGTTTCAAATAGTGCATCAGTCGGAGGAGTTGTGGATGAAGCTCATCTGTTACACCCTGCTGGAGATTGATGAGCGTATGGCCGCAGGGGAGACCTTTAAGGTGTTGACCCTGTTTGCCCGGGTACATAAGGCGATGGGGTTTCTTATCGAGCAACTGAGTATTCTTGATACCATGTCCATCAAGGATTATCAGGCAATTCGGCTGCAGCTGGGCAACGGCAGCGGTCAGGAATCACCGGGATTCAGAACCTTGTTGCAGCTTTATAAGCCGCTGTGGCTCACCTTTGAGCGAGTCTATCTTGAGCAAAAGGGGCTGACGGTCGAGCAGATATACAACAGTGAATACCGTCATGATGAAAGCTATATGGTGGCCGAGGCCATGATAGAGTACGACCAGCTGTTTCAGCACTTCCGTTACCACCACATCAAACTCATTCACAGAAGCATAGGCATAGACAGCATGTCGCTGAAGGGGCGCAGCACCGAAATCCTCAACTCAGGTATGAAGATGCAGTTTTTCCCTAAACTATGGCAAATTCGTGGTCAGATGACAGATATCTGGGGCGGTGTTTACGGTGTCAAACGCGACTCGATTGCCGACTGAGGAGCATGGAATGTCGTTGAAATCGCGTTTTCATCTGCCCGAAGGGCACTATTTTTTGTCCCATTCTGTGGGCGCCATGCCAAAAGATTGCGAAGCTGCGGCCGGCGAGTTTCTCGGCGCCTGGAAGCATCAAGGCGGTGACGCCTGGCCTGTGTGGCTCGAGGGGGTTGAGCAGTTTTTGCAGCAACTTGCGGCTTTGACCCGAGTTCCCGCCAGTGGCTTTTGCCCGCAGCTGAATCTCTCTTCGGCTTTATCCAAGCTGGTCGGCGCCCTGCCGAATGCCAAGCCCGGTCAGCGGATCTTGGCCACTGAACTGGATTTCCCCTCCATGGGGTTTGTACTGCAACAGGCCGAGAAGAAGGGCTACCGCCTGCAGTTGCTTGAGCCGCAAGCAGGGCTGGTGTCTTTGAGTCAGTGGCAACAGGCTTTGGGAGAGGATGTGGCGCTGGCCTTTATTACCCATGCCATTTCCGAAACCGGTCAGTTACAGTCAGTGAGTGAAATTTGCGCTCTGGCCCGAAGCTTAGGAGTAATGACTGTGGTGGATATTGCCCAGTCTCTTGGAGTCATACCGATAGATTTGGGGCAGTGGCAGGCTGATGCTGTCTTGGGGTCCTGCGTTAAATGGTGTTGCGCTGGCCCGGGGGCGGCCTTTTTATGGCTCAGCGATAGGTTGGCCCAGACGCTGGAGCCTGTGGATCTGGGATGGTTCTCCCATGAGGCGCCGTTTGAGTTCGATATCCATGATTTTCGCTACGCCAAGGGAGCAAAAAGGTTTTGGGGGGGCACGCCTTCCGTATTGCCTTACATGTTGGCAGCGGCGTCACTGCAGCAGCTGCGCGCTTTCGGCGATAGTCAAATCTATCAACACAATCAGCGCCTGGGGCAGGGGATCCTGGATTGTGCCTTGAGTCATGAACTCAAGGTGGTGACGCCCAATATCAGCGGTGAGCGCAGTGGCACTGTGGTAGTCGATTTCGCCGATAGGCAGGCGGCGCAGCAAGTGTTCAATCGAGTGGGGATCAAGACGGACTTGCGCCCAAGGTTCGGTTTTCGCTTTTCGCCGCATATCTATACCGATGGTGAGGATATGGAGGCTTTGTTGCAGGGGCTCAGACAGTTGGCCGGCAAAAGGTCCTGATAGCTTGGGGGCAGGGTCTGGGGCCGAACAGATGAGACTCATTCCTGGGGAAGCAGAAATAAGATTGGGCCAGCTGCGGCTTAAATTCTCCGGGAGTCTTTAAGCCGCCTGAGATTTCAGTACTGGTTCTCGAAATAGCTTTCGATGATCAGCACAGCAGAGACGGCATCGATCTGGCCCTTGGTCAGCGCCTTGAAGCCACCGAGTTCAAATAATCTGGCCTTGGCATCGGCCGTGGTCAGGCGCTCATCCTGAGTGGCCACCTTGACACCGAAACGCCCGGCAATACGGTTGGCAAACTTACGGGCTCTCTGGGTCATCTCCTGCTCCGTGCCATCCATATTGAGTGGCAGCCCCACCACCACCAGATCCGGCTGCCATTCTTCGATTAAAGCCGCTATCTGCTGCCAATCGGGAATACCATCCACTGCCTTGATGGATGTCAGTGGGCTGGCACTGCCGGTCAACTGCTGACCTATGGCTATGCCTATGCTCTTGGTGCCGAAATCGAAGCCCAGTACGGTTTTTGCAGTCATTTTGCCTCTGTAATCAAGCGTGTCCCATCTGGCTGGACATTTGCCAGATATCGAATCCCAGTGATTGGGTGGCCTTGAGCCAGCGATGCTCATGGGGAGTATTGAACAGTATCTCGGGTGTGGCGGGAATGGTCAGCCAGCTGTTTTCTGCCAGCTCCTGTTCCAGCTGGTGGCGGCTCCAACCCGCGTATCCCAGTGCCACCAGAAAATGCTCCGGCGCCTTTGAGGTGCCAAGGGAGGTCAGAATATCCCGTGAATTGGTCAGCATTATCTCGTCATTGATGGCATTGCTGTTGGCCCAATAGGGTTGACTGCTGTGCAGTACAAAGCCCCGCTCCGGGTTGACCGGGCCGCCCACCAGTACACTGTTGTCTACTGATGGCTTGAGGGATACCTCTTCTGCCAACTCCATCTGCAGCAGCAACTCGTCAACTTCAATACCTATGGGGCGGTTGACCATGAGGCCCATGGCACCCTTGTTGTCATGCTCGCACACATAGATGAGTGAACGCTCGAAGAAGGTATCATCGAGCGAAGGCATGGCGATAAGAAAATGATTTTGCAAACTGTCCATCATACTGCTCCTGGTACTTGTTGCCTGTCAGCCGCCGGCCAGCTTCACCTTGTAGCCCAGCTTCTCCAGCAGGCCCTGGAGTTGCTCTCGATTGTCGGTTTGAATCTCGATGTCGAACGCTTTTACCGTGCCACCGCAACCGCATTGCTTCTTGAGTTTTTGCGCCAGTTCTTTCAGCGCCTTGGCATCCAGTCCCAGCCCTTTGATCACTGAAACACCTTTGCCTTTGCGGCCCTTGCTGTCTTTATGGATCCGCACTATACCATCGGATGCTGGGATGGCGGTTTCTTCCTTGGGCTGGCTGATACGGCCTTTGTCGGTACTGTATACCAAACTGACATTAGGATCTGTTTTCATTGTTGATGCTGATCTATGGTTTATGGGCGCAGTCTAGCAGATTTAGTCTAAGCGCCCAATGGCTTGCTCCAAGCCGCTGAAATCAAAAAAAAGCCACCGTTAAGGTGGCTGGTAAAAAACTGAAATTGCGCAGGGAACAAGATCAGCAACCGGCTTGGACGCCGGCAATCACAAGAAGGTGTCAGGAAAGTAGTATTCCGCCAAGCACTGCCATCACAGATAAAAAGGCGCAGGGCAGCATCAGCATTCTAAGTTTGGGCAGTAGTAGTGTCAGTGTCGTCAGCACGAAGCCGAAAGCGGCCAGATCAAAAGGTGAAATCTGTTGCTCGACCAATCTGGCACCGAGCCAACCGAGAATGAGCAGCGGCAGGATAAGCAAACGCCTGGCTTGATTGATGCTGCCTATTCCGGCTAGTTGCTGGGTTTGTTGCAGCAGAGAGTTTCGAGTCAGCAAAACGCCACTGGCAATAATAAAGAATGCGAGATACCAAAGCATGAGTCACCCAAGGATTAATCTACATGATAATCATTATCATTAAGTGTCATGCTGAAGTCAAGCTGAATCGGTAAACTAAATTTTGTTAAATTCAGTTGTAGAGCAGAAGATTGAAATGTAAGCTGATTTCATGGGTTTTTGTGGCCATTTCCAGGCCTGGGTAAACGAGGAAATTTCGATGAAGTATCTGATAACAGCCGCAATGGCACTGATGTTAAGTGCTTGCAGTACACTGAATACTGGCTGGGATTATGACCCGGGTGTGAACTTCAGCCAGTACAAGAGTTATGCCTGGGTGGAAAAGCAATCCGAAGACACCAGCTATCATCTGGATGGTTTGATGGATCAGCGAGTACGTGATGCCTTGGATCGGCAGTTGGCACAAAAGGGCTTGCAGATTGCTACCAAGGAAAACGCCGATATTCTGGTTAACTATCTGACCAAGGTAGACAAGAAAATCAATGTCGACACTTTCAACACCAACTATGGCTACAATCCATATTGGGGGCCAGGTTGGGGCTGGGGTGGCAATATGCAGACCCAAACCACAGTACGCGAATATGAAGTTGGTACCTTGATTGTGGATCTGGTCGACGCCAAGTCCGGCAAGCTCATCTGGCGTGGCTCGGTGGCTGACACCATTCGCGACAGCGATACTCCGCAAAAGCGAATTGCCAAGGTTAACGAGGCGGTAGCCAGTGTAATGAGCAACTTCCCGCCCAAGGTGGAAAAATAACCTCTGAGTTCCACTAGGTCCATTTAGGAAATCCAGTATCGGAATAAAGCGGCGCAAAGCCGCTTTATTGTTTTTTAAGCCGTTCGCGCAGCAGTTGCCGCATTCTGACATTGACTCTGGATATCTGGCTGACCGATGACTGGAGTACATACACATTGGCCTGCCAGCCGTCTAGTTCAAAATCCAGTTTTACGGCCAGCAATTTCCCCCTTACACATTGCCTCTTGGACCAAGGGCAGTTCTGTGGACACAGTGACAGGCGTGAGTGTTTTCTTAAGTCTTATGCCATTGAGTGGAACTACTTGTACAACCCGGGGGTTAAGCGGTTTTACGGCAATAACCGTGATGCGCGTGGTATTGGACTCAGGTTATTGCATACCCTTGGGGGAAGGCCGACTCATTTGGGTGACGGTTCCCGCTATTGCCTTGGCGCTGGAAACCAGTTTGTTCAACGCTTTTTTTATCGAAGCCGGTATTCTGGGAGCTTCTTTTGCTACAACCTTTTGTTTAACGGGCTCTATTACTGCTTGTGGCTCAAGTCTATCGGCCCATCAAGGTGTTTTATAAAAAGGTAACTATATGCAAAAGATTTCAGCTGCTGTAGCAACTTACTACCGCAGATACTGGTTTATCTTGGCTAAAATTAAAGACGATTATACAATGTGTTAGCCGGTGACTTGTGACTTGGCGCACTAAAGCAAAGTGAACCGGCGGTGAATTGTGTTCTGCCTGAAACTCATCTATACAGTTGAAGGATTGATAGTTAGGGAGGCCTGGGTGAATCGTTATTTGGGCTTGGCAGGGGGGATCCCTCTGCTGTTGCTGAGCAGCGTTGTGTTTGCCTGGGAAGATTCTGACGGTGACGGTGTCCCTGATGCAAAAGATGCCTGTCCCGATACCCCGGCACAGGCACCCGTGAGCGCCAATGGTTGTGTCTTGGACAAAGCCCCCTCCCTGACAGATATCTGTTTACCTACAACATCAGGTGACGTCTATCCCCAAAATTGCGGTACAGCCAATCCAGTAAGGCTGTATTTCGACTTGGGTTCGGCGCAGATCCCCCTGGCTCAGTGGCCGCAACTTGCCAGAATGAAAGCATTTCTTCATCAATATAAGGTAAACTTGCATATTGAAGGACATGCCGACATCAGCGGTTCAGATGCCATAAATCAACCTTTGTCCGAAGCCAGGGCCGAAAGTGCCAAAATGGTGCTGATTGAGGATTATGGTTTTCCGGGGGCGCAATTCAGTACTCACGGATATGGTAGCAAGCAGCCTGCCGCCGATAATACCAGTGTCTCGGGTCGCAGCCTTAACCGCAGGGTTGAGTTTGTGGTCGATTTAAAAAAGTAAGTTAAATAAGGTTTTTAAGGGAGTATTTTAATGGAAAATCTCGAAGGGCTGTTCAAACAAGCGCCCGAGTTAATCGCGGCCTATGGCATCAAGATACTGCTTGCCATTGTCATTTTCTTTGTCGGTAAGTATTTGTCCAATGTGGCCAAGAAAGTCACGGCCAAAATGTTGGGCAAGCGCAAGATAGATCAGACAGTGGTTTCCTTTGTTGCCAATATGGCTTGGGCTGTGGTGTTTGTATTTACCGTTATCGCTACCTTGGGGCAGCTAGGTATTCAGACAGCCTCTCTGGTTGCGGTTCTCGGTGCTGCCGGTTTGGCCGTGGGCTTGGCACTGCAGGGCTCACTGTCCAACTTCGCCGCCGGTGTCTTGATGGTACTGTTCCGCCCTTGCCGTGTGGGTGACTATGTTGAAGCCGCAGGTGTTGCCGGTACTGTAGATGAAATCACCATCTTCTCTACCCGTCTGAAAACGCCGGATAACAAGGTCATCATAGTGCCTAACTCCACTATCATGAACGGTAGCATTACCAACTACTCTGCCATGGACAAGCGCCGTATCGATCTGGTGATCGGGGTTTCTTACGATGCTGATATCCGTCATACCAAGCAAATACTGACAAGCATTCTCGATAATCACGAGAAAGTGCTGAAAGAGCCTGGCTATACAGTGGGTCTGCACACACTAGCTGACTCTTCGGTTAATTACGTGGTTCGCCCTTGGGTGAAGTCTGCTGATTACTGGGGTGTCTACTTCGAACTGATGGAGCAGATTAAACAGTCTCTGGACGAAAACGGTATTGGTATTCCATATCCTCAGATGGATCTGCATGTCAAAGAGCTGCCATCCAAATAAGCTCTTAGAAGAAGACCGGCAGATGCCGGTCTTTTTGTTTTCAGCCCCTAAACCACCTACTTCAGTAGGTGGTTATCATCAATTTAGGCTTGGCCTGTAAAGGCTACCCATGCTAATTGCTCTTTTGATTTTTAGCGAAGTCAAAGGACAAAAAGCATGAGTAGATACGAGCAAGCATCGCATGTGTATTGGCGATGTCAATATCATATAGTTTGGACTCCAAAGTACCGTTTTAGGATTCTCAAAAACAAAGTAGGTAAGGACGTTTACCGCTGTATTCACGTTTACAGTGAGCAACTTGGGTGCAAAGTAGTAGAGTTAAATGTTCAGGTAGACCATGTTCATTTAGTTATAAAAGTTCCGCCAAAGTTAT
>NZ_LVDR01000010.1:92054-182862 GCF_007636515.1 Shewanella sp. MSW | reverse complement strand
TCTGGCAGGTAAGCGCCGCCGTGCTGGTTGGAGTCCTACATTTCGCTCAGAGTTGTTATTTGGTTAAGATATAAGCAAAGTGGAATCCCGCCCTGGAATGTTGGTAGCTTGTTGATTTCCGTTCTTGCGCTTGATTCTATAGATGAGAAGATCTTTTTATTAATAGATTTTAATATTTTTTTGTTTCATTATGTATAGGGAGTCCTATGGATTCATTGTTGATAACCATCAAGCTATTCCATTGGCCTGATTGTTTTTCACTAATTTCAACAAGATGGTTAGTTCTAGATACATAATTTGGATAATAAGCCGTACTTGATGTTGAAAAAACAACGTTAATATTAGTATGATTTTTCTCATAAAAACTCCTTTTTCGTATTTGCCCTTGAGCATAATTTGTAAATTATGCATTTCTTAAGTAATCAAAAAATGTGTATAAGGCAATCAAAAAAATCAATCTTTAACATTTTTGCATTTGTTTTTCGGTTGTTAAAGTTATGTGTTGATTGGCTGTTTTTTTGATCTTGGTTTGTTTTTATTGTTGCTTGCTTAGGGCGCCTTGTGTTTTTGTACTTTTCCAACACCAAAGCTTTACCAACCTGAGTATTGTAATCTCACAGGCTTAGTGTCGGGTTTATCAGTTGTATGTATCGGCGCATAGGCTGTCAGATCCATTAATTTTCCTTGCCAGCCTTAAAGGCGTTGTTGTCTAAAACAGCGGAACCTTTTTGGCACTTCATGATCAGAGCTTGCATCGCAAGGTTTACGGTCAATATCATGGGCAAGTCAAAGCGCACTGTCACCAATTGGAAGCAATACAATCAGGCATTAGTTAACCGTGGCTCTATCACTTTCTGGTTGGACAAAGCGACTCAACACTGTCAGGCAATATGCAATATGCGTCCCTGGAGTGTGGTTCAGGAGCAGCGGCCCGTGTTTCGTGCCGTGCCCGGTTATCCAATCAGTTCGCCAGGATGAGCCGAGAAGGTTGGGTCAACGTGGAAGAGACAGTAAACGAACAGGGCTTTGTCAGCCATGTGGAAGTGCTGGGCTCCAAGGGTGGCAAGCAGTTTGAAACTGAAACCGTCAAAGCCGTGTCAAAGTGGCGCTATGCACCTAAGTTTGTCGATGGTAAGCCTGTTAGCGCCAAGACGTGGTCGAAGATCTCCTTCACGCTTTAAGGCTGCAAAGCGGATTGTTGCCCAATAAAAACGCCGGCAGTTGCCGGCGTTTTTGTCCTCCTCATCCTGAGTTAGATAAGGAACACATTCAGACTACAGGCGCCGTGGGCACCAACTACCAGTGCCTGCTCAATGTCAGCCGTCTTGGATGGGCCGGCGATAAACACCCCAAACTCACCCGAGTCCAACATTATCTTGTCGGCCGCTTCATGCATGTTAGCGACAATGGCATCGGCTTCCAGTACCAGAAACAGGTTCTCACAGATAAAAGGTGTGATCCTGTGAGATAGAGACTTCTGACTGACCCAGATGGCACCGTTTTCAGCAACACCCACTTGACCCTTGATTACGGCATAATCGATATCACGCAGATCATGGCTGTCAGCGGGCACTTCACGGTTACCTGTTACCCCTTCTACCTGAGAGATAATCTGCTTGCCTTCGGCAATCAAGGCATCGACTTGCTGCTGCAGTTCGGTAAAACCACCACGCTTATGCAGTTTGCCGGCAACGGTTCCCAGGTTGGTTTCAAACTGGCCAATCAGGTCGTCCAGTCTAGGGGCCACATCTATGGCCGGCATATTGTGTCCTTCAAGTGCGCAGGACTTAAGGGCATCCAAAATAAAAGATTTGCTGGACATCTGATTAGCTCCTGTTTTTCTTGAACCAGGCCTCGAAACTAGAGGCGGGTGCCTTGGGCAGTTCACGGTATTTACCCCAAGCGCCAGAGAATGGCTTGAGCAGGCTACCTGGCAGTATTCTCAAGCCCAGTCTTGCCATGCTCATGGAGCAGTTCAGCATAGTGGTACTGGCCATAAACTTACCGACCAATGGCATATAACTGCCTTTACCGTAAGGCAGTTTACCTGACTCGGCCTTTAGACGACGCTGACGGAAGATGATCTTGTCCAATGGCACCTTAGTGGGGCATACATAGGAGCAAGAGCCGCACAGGGTACAGGCCCAGGCGATGGAGTTGGTGTCATCGTCCTGCGCACCGACTGCGATGCCAATTGGACCTGGAATAGTGTAGTTGTAGCTGTAACCACCGCTGCGACGATATACAGGGCAGGTGTTCAGACAACCGCCACAGCGGATACACTTGAGCGACTCGGCAAGGATCTTGTCCTTGAGCATCTCAGTACGGCCATTGTCCACTATGATGACGTGCATCTCACCACCGGCCTGCGGGCCGCGGTAGAAGCTGGAGTAAGTGGTTACCGGCTGGCCGGTGGCGTTGCGGGCCAGAGTACGCAGGTAAACTGAGGCGCTTTCCACCGATGGTACCAGCTTGTCTATTCCCATGGAGTGCAGCTGCAGTTTAGGCAGGTTACAGCCCATGTCGGCGTTACCTTCGTTGGTACAAACAACCACTGCGCCCTTGTCGGCGATGGCCATATTCACCCCTGTCATGGCCGCATCGGCACTGAGGAATTGCTCACGCAGATGGGCACGGGCGGCACGGGTCAGGTAAGTCGGGTCGCTGGCACCGGCCTCTGTGCCGAGTTTTTCATGGAACAGTTCGCCCACTTCCTCTTTCTTGAGGTGAATGGCGGGGACCACGATATGTGAAGGTGGCTGTTTTTTCAGCTGAATGATGCGTTCACCCAAGTCTGTGTCTATGACCTCTATGCCCTTGCTTTCGAGGAAGGGGTTGAGGTGACACTCTTCGGTGAGCATGGATTTGGACTTCACCAGCTTCTTCACCTGATGGCTGGCCAGAATCTCATGCACTATGCGGTTATGCTCGGCGCCGTCTTTGGCCCAATGCACTTGAATGCCGTTCTGGATACAGTTGGCTTCGAACTCTTCCAGATACTTGGCCAGATTGGTCAGGGTATGCAGCTTGATAGCCGAACCCAGATCCCTAAGCTGTTCCCACTCGGGCAGGCTGCCGGCAGCGCGGTCGCGCTTTTCCCGCAACACCCATAGGGCTTTGGAATGCCAATCAACTCTGGACTCATCGCGGCAGAAGATCTCTGCCTGGCTGGCGTGGGCTTTGGCCCCTTGTGTCTGTGACATGGCTATCTCCCTAAATGGCAGCGTTGAGGATCTGCGCCAGATGGCGGGTTTCTATCGGCAAGTTTTGGCGACGGATCATGCCGTCCAGATGCATCAGACAGGATGGGTCAAAACCGACGGCATAGTCTGCACCCGTGGCTGCATGGGCCTGAGCCTTGTCTTTGCCCATCTTGGCAGACACAGCACCTTCATCTACCGCGAAGGTACCGCCGAAGCCGCAGCATTCGTCGCGGCGATCCGGATAGGTGATCTCTATGCCGGGAATACGTTCCAGCAGGGCTTCCATTTTGTTGTAACGTGGGCCCATATATTCACTGGGGCTGGCGAGATCCAGCATACGAATACCGTGACAACTCAGTTGTAGGCTCACCTTGTGTGGGAAGGCTTTGGGGAAGCTCTCTACCGGGGCGACATCGTGCAGGAACTCGGTCAATTCGTACAGTTTGGCGATAACGGCCGCGGCTTCCGGGCTGTCGTCAAACTCATGGAAGTTTTCTTTGGCGGCTACCAGGCAGGATGCCGCTGGACATATGATAGCATCGCATTCGACTCCCTTGAAGGCGTTGAGCAGCTTCATAGTGGTCTTGCGGGCTTCGTCAAAACAACCCGAGTTGGTCATGGGCTGACCACAGCAGGTTTGGCCTTCAGGCAGGATCACCTGGTGCCCCAGCTTCTCCAGCAGTTCCAAGGTGGCGATGGCCACATCCGGCAGCATCTGGTTGACCAGACAGGGAATAAACAAGGCTATCTTCATTTGGTGTTTCCTAATTGGATGTTGCTTGCGTTAACCGACATCATCTATGTCCGGTGTGGTCAGATGCTTTCTGACTCTGTATTTGAACATCACCTGACACAGGGTAAATATGCTTGAATATAAGCCTATAACCACACAATAAATAGTGCTAATTCAGTAAATGATTAAAATCTTTTTTGCAAAAATGAGAAAGTTTTAACCATTTGATTTTAATGTATTTATTTGTATTTATTTTGTTCGTTAATCCGAACGTGAATCCGTTATATAACACAGGTGAAAAAAGAGGGAGCTAATGCTCCCTCTAAGTATAGTCAGCGACTGCACTCCTCCAGCAAATAAGCCAGGTGGCGGTAGGAAATACCACTGTGGTGGCTCAGGCCCACTTCACACATACGGTTGGCGTAGTAACCTTCCTTAAAGTCGGTGGGGATGAGTTTCTTAATGTTACGCAGTGCCGAGGCGTTGATCTCAGGCTTGTAAAGACCTTTCTCACCGGCATAACCACAACAGTCTACACCGGCCGGGCGCAGCACCTTGTTGGAGCAGGCATCGGCAATGGCTTGCATCTTGGGTTCCAGCTTCATCTTACGCGCCGAGCAACCCAGATGCAGTGCCACATTGACCTTCTTGGTGAGGGTGAGTTTCGGCAATACCTTGTCGTGCAGGAACTCGACCAGATCCAACAGTTCAACCTTGGGATTGCCGGAAAGAGCACGGTAGGTGCAGGAGAGGGCATCGACAACCACGGGCAGCTTGCCGCCCTCGGTCATGGCGCTGACTGCGTCAATAAGCTCGTCACGCTTCATATCGGCGTTCTTGAAATCCCCTTTTGATTCCCACATCTGGCCGCAGCACAGATTGCGGGTTTTGGCCGGTGTAATCACGTTATAGCCGGCACGTTCAAGCAAGGTCACTACCACTTCAGGCAAGGTACGGTCATCGGGATCCAGCGGTGTTGGGCCGAAGGTACGACCACCGCAAGCGGCGAAGTAGACCACGGTTTCCTGGTTGGCTTTGGGAGCCGATGGCTTAGGTAGCTTACCGCCTTTGGGGAAGTCAGGGTTCCAGTAAGGCACTTCTTTGGAAATCGCCCGGCCCATGTTCATCAGCCCTGAGGTGATACCCGTGCCCGTGAGTTTGTGTATTGTGCCCAGGGCATCAAAACCTGTGCTCAACACCTGGTTGACAGCGCCCCAGTGCTTGGCCTGGAAGTCCAGAACCTTCTGTTCTGTGGTGGTGATATAAGGGGTACGCAGCTTGCGAACCAGTTGGCCCATGCTATTGTCTACCGGGCAGGCAATGGTACACAGCTGACAGGCGGCGCAGGTATCCACCACATCATATTTGGCGGCGGCACGCATCTTCTCGGCGGCTTCCTTGTCGCCGCTCTGTTCCAGACGCTCGATTTCACGCAAGGTGGCTATCCGCTGTCTGGGTGACAGGTTAAGCGCCGAGGTGGGGCAGGTCTTTTCACAGAAACCGCATTCGATACACTTATCTACCAGGTCGTCCACTTCGGGACAGGGCTTGATATTCTTGATGTGTACCTGCTTGTCGTCGTTAAGGATCACCCCAGGGTTCAGCAGGCCTTCGGGGTCGAAGATCTGCTTGATGTTTTTCATCAGGGTGTAGGCGTCACTGCCCCATTCCATTTCCACAAAAGGTGCCACGGCGCGGCCTGTGCCGTGCTCGGCCTTCATCGAACCGTCGTACTTGTTGATCACCATATCGGCGACCGCTTCCATAAATTGATGGAACTGTTCGATATCGGCCTGGGAGCCGAATTTAGGGGTAATGATAAAGTGGAAGTTACCGGCTAGCGCATGGCCGTAGATCACCCCTTCAGGATAGCCGTGCTTATGGAACAGCTCGGTCAGATCGTGGGCGGCACTGGCTAGGTTTTCAACCCGGAAAGCCACGTCTTCGATGATTACCGAAGTGCCTTTGGGACGCTCGCCACCGATAATGGGGAATAGGCCGGAGCGCATGGCCCAATATTTACCGTAAACGGCCGGGTCACGGCTGAAGCTGATGGGGCGCTCGGTCTCGATATGCGCCAGTTTGGCGATAACGTCCTGGGTATAGCGTTCCAAAGTTTCATCATCGTTGGCGCGGGATTCTATCAGCAAAATCGCAGCGCCTTCAGGCAATTCGGCCAGCCAATCCGGCATGCCCTTTTTGCCTGTTACCGCCTTGATGGAGGCCCAGTCCAGCAGCTCGGCTGCGGCTACGCTTTCGCCCTGAATAGGGGGGATTGCCCGGGCTGCATCTTCCATATTGAAGAATACCGCCATGGCCGAGGCCTTGAATTTAGCCTCTTCCACTGTGTGATAGGTGACTTCGTTGACAAACGCCAGTGTGCCTTCGGCGCCGACTATGATGTGGTTGATGATGTCGAAGGGATCTTCAAAATCCACCAGGGCGTTGAGGCTGTAACCTGTGGTGTTTTTAATGGCGAACTTTTTGCGAATTCGCGCAGCCAGGGTCTCATTACCGCGAGCCATGGCACCTAAGTCTGCCAACGCCTTGAGCAGTTCGGGGTGTGACTGACGGAAGGCTTCTTTGGACTCTTCGCTGCCGGTATCCAGTTCTGTGCCATCGGCCAGCAGCAGTTTTACTGAGGAGATGGTTTGGTAGCTGTTTTGGGCGGTGCCGCAGCACATACCGGAAGCGTTGTTGGAGACGATACCGCCTACCATGGCTGAAGCCAGAGTTGCCGGATCCGGGCCGATTTTTTTATTCAAAGGTTTGAGAGCAGCGTTGGCATCGGCGCCAATAACAGCGGCACCCAGAGTGACTTTGTTGCTGTCTTCGCTGATATCCAGGGTACGGAAACCGTCAAATCCGAGGATAAGCAATATGCCTTCTCCTATGGCCTGACCCGACAGACTGGTACCAGCGGCACGGAAAGTCACCGGAGCGCCGTAGCTTCTGGCTACAGCCAGAGTGCGTTTTACCTGCTCCAGATCCTCGGCATGTACCACAACCTCGGGCACTATCCGGAAATAGCTGGCATCGGTTGACCAGGCAAAACGGCGCACAGGGTCGTCACTGACGGCAGCTTCTCCCAACTGTTTACGCAGGTCACGGATCACGGCTTCATAGTTGATAGACATAAGACATTTCTCTACACATTAAATTTGATAATAAAGGCAGCGCCAAGGGCGGCTGCCTTATCGAGGAGTTATTATCGTTATTAGAATCCGCCCCAGAGCATTGCCAAGGTACCGGCCAGCAAAGCATAGCCAAGTGCTACAGGCATAGTCTTACGGATGATTTCAGATTCGCGACCGGCCATACCGACCACGGTTGCCGCCGCGACCACGTTCATCACGCACATCATGTTACCTGCGTTGGCACCAATACCTTGCAGTGCCAGGATAAGTGCATGGTTTGCCCCTATGTTATCGGCCACGCTGTATTGCAGGCCGGAGAACATCATATTGGAGAAGGTGGCCGAACCCGACAGGAAGGCACCGAAAATCCCGACTATCGGGGAAATCCAGGCCCAAACGCTGCCGAGGCTTCCGGCCAGCATATCGGCCAATGCTACCGGCATGGATTGCAGACCGGCACTGTTGGTGCCTGAGTTGAGGAAGATTTTCACCATAGGCACAGAGGCACCCAGGGAGATAATGGTTGGCACCATGGATTTGCAGGAAACCGTAACCGATTCTTTGATGGCCTTGGAGTTCATTCTGAACAGGAAGAAGCCCAGAATACACACGGCAATAAAGAAGGCGCCCGGTGCAAAGAAGGTGGCGAAGCCGGCCTTGAGCTCAGTGCCTAACAGGCCGGTCCAACTAATGTTGAAGCTGTTCAACCAGGCTTTCAGTGGCTGTACCACACGTGAAAGCACCAAGAGACCTGCCATGATCAGGTAAGGGGTCCAGGCGGCCAACTGGGAGAAACGCGCCTTGCTCTCTACTTGAGCTGTTTCGCCCTCTTTGTCATTTTCAGCGAAGTCATTCCAAGGGGTTTTAGGCAGTAACCAGCCTTTGCGGGCAACCGGGATTACCAATGCCATACCGACCAGGGCACCAATCACGGAAGGGAACTCTGGGCCGGCGAAGAAGTTGATCAACCAGGCAGGAATGGTGAAGGCTAAACCGGCGAACAGGGCAAATTTCCAGATGGCTAAGCCTTCCTTGAAGGACTTGTTGCGACCAAAGAAGCCAGTCAGCACAGACACCATTACCAAGGGGATCAGCGTACCTGTGATCAAATCTATGGTGATCATATGCATGGCAATGAACTGAGCATAATCGCTGAAATGGCCCCCATGTTCGGCAATTTGCGCCGCAGCCATGCTGGTACCGCCTTCGAGCAGGCCCTGTTCCATACCAAAGAGCACTGGCAGACCAATGGCACCGAAAGACACTGAAGTTGAGTCGGCGACCAGGGCAACCACGGCGGCCGCAATCGGTGGGATACCCAAGAGCACCAACAGAGGCGCGCCAATCGCGGCTGGTGTACCAAAACCGGCAGAACCCTCAATAAAAGAGCCGAACAGCCAACAGATGATGATCACCTGAACCCTGGCGTCTGAACTGATATTGGTAAAACCGGCACGAATGGTATCCATGGCACCCGAGTATTTCAGGGTATTGAGCAGGAATACTGCACCGAAGATGATGGTTAAAGGTGTAATCGCCGACAGCAGGCCTTCAACCACGGAGGCGGCCAGCAGAGTAGTGTCCATCTGCCAGATAAAAACGGCGGCCAGGGCGGTTATCACCATGGAGATTGGCATAGCTCTGGATGCGGGCATCCGGAGCAACACCAGGAACAGCATGACGCTGATCACGGGTGTCAGACTTGCGAGTAACTGAAGAAATGTCATGGTTGCCTCATCATTTCATATGTTGCTTGTGCTTATTGTGGTGTTGAGAAAGTGCTATCGCCTTTCCCATTTGTTGTTGTGCGTGCTTATCATGGTTAATTTACCCGGAACCAAAATGATCTGGATCATCTTGCCTTTCGTATGTGGCTTAAGTTTTCGGTTATGGGAGCCGTGTCTCCGCTGGCAAATGGAAAGTGTGACGGATATCACTACCGTGCTGGCGTTTATATAACTTTGGGGAATAGATATTTAAAAAATGGCCCACAACCTTAGGAATTATGGCTTTGTTTTACTCAAAAGGGTAATAAAGTGATCCTGTTATTTCATTTATGATGGAATGACAGGCTTATATCGCAAATCTTGAATGTGATTTAAGTCACACTAATTGAGCTTTTGGTGAAGTTAGTTTTTGGGTGTTTTTATTTAAACTAATAAAAATCAGATAGATAAGTTGTTTTTTCTTGCTGGCTTACCGTGATCTTAGTCACCGTTATATCGGGCGTCATAAAACGTGACATTGATCACGTGAGTGCTGTTTTACATTTTTTGAAAATAAATAACAAAAAAGCACCTTTGTTCTCAGGTGCTTTAACCCAGGCCTGTGGCTGAACTGCGTTTGTAGCTGTAAGAGTTTGCTCAGGCCACTCAAGCTTCAAAAGAGTTTACTGCCCCAACCTAACTTGTTGCGCAATACATGAAAGTAGTTGTGCCCCTTTGGGTGGATGAGTTTGAGCCGCTCTTTGCTGCGCCTCAGGATAATTTCATCGCCCGGCATCACAGACAAGGTGACATGGCCGTCACAGCTCACTTCCAGGTTTTCGCCGTTTTCCGGTGACACTACCAGTTTGATGATGCTGGAGGCGTCGACCACTATGGGACGACAGGAGAGGGTATGGGGAAACATGGGCACCAGGATCAGTGCCTCGAGATTAGGGGTCAATATCGCGCCGCCGGCCGACAGCGAATAGGCGGTTGAGCCGGTCGGTGTAGAGACTATCATGCCATCGGCCCGTTGGCTGTACATGAACTGGTTGTCGATATAAACCTCGAACTCGATCATATGGGCTATCTTGCCTGGGTGCAACACGGCCTCGTTGACGGCGGTATTGCTGGCTTTGACTTCGCCGTGGCGATAAACCTCGGCTTCCAGCAGGAACCTGTGTTCTGTGGCGTATTCGCCATCCAGCACCTTGGCGAGCGACTCTTCAAAGGCATCCGGCGGCAGATCGGTTAAAAAACCCAGATTACCGCGGTTGACACCGATAACGCCGAGATCGAAGCGCGCCAGTACCCGAGCTGCACCCAGCATATTGCCATCCCCCCCGACGACTATCGCCAGATCACAGTGCTCGCCGATATCCAATAGGTCTACCGCGCGTACATCTTTCCCGAGTTCAGCCGCGACTCTCTCTTCCACAAGCACATCATAGCCTTGCATTTTCAGCCAATAATGCAGACGCTTGAGGGTCAGGTTGGTCCCCTGATGGTGGGGTTTTCCTATCAGGCCTATAGTATGAAACTCAGTGGACATAGATTTTGGGAACTCTGGGGGTTGAAACGGTCAATTTGATCCCCATAATATGCCCAGAGTATGCAGAAACAAAGCATTTTTAGCTGGAGTAGAAATGAACAAAGAGTCATTTAAAGCAGAGCAGGAACAGGTCGAAGAAGTGGTTGACCAGGTTGAAACCACCGAGGGCGTAGCTGAGGAAGGCGGCATTATCGACGAGTTGACTCAGGCGAACTTCCGTATTGAGGAGCTGGAGCAGGCTTTATCTGACGCACAGGCGACAGTTGAGGAGCAGAAAGATTCTGTCATCCGTGCCGCAGCCGAAGTTGACAACATCCGTCGCCGGGCGGCGCAGGATGTAGAGAAGGCACATAAGTTTGCCCTGGAAAAGTTCAGCAATGAACTGTTGCCTGTGATCGATAACATGGAACGTGCTCTGGTGGGCGCAGATAAGGCTGATGAAGTCACCAAGCCTTTGTTTGAAGGTGTTGAGCTGACACTGAAGAGCTTCCTGTCAGCGGTGGAGAAGTTCGGTGTCAAGCAGATAGATCCTATCGGCGAAGCTTTTAACCCTGATCAGCACCAAGCCATTGGCATGCAACCAAGCGCCGAGTTCCCGGCCAATACCGTGATGCTGGTGATGCAAAAGGGCTATCAGCTCAATGAGCGTTTGCTGCGTCCTGCCATGGTAATGGTGTCCAAGGGCGGTGAGGGTGTTGATACCCAAGCCTGATAGCGCACTAAAACGCCCATAACGGCGAGACTAAAAAACCGCAGATAAGTCTGCGGTTTTTTATTTGCAAGCAGGTTTCCAGCCATGAAAAAGCCGAGCTTAGCTCGGCTTTCTTGTTCCTGGTTTTTTCTGGAGCCTGGGGGCTCTTGAATCCAGGAGCTTACTTCTGGCCAGCGGCTTTTTTGATAAAGTCCACTATCTCTGCCATAGGCACTTCCTGCTTTTCTCCGGTGCGGCGGTTCTTATACTCATAAACACCGGCATCCAGGTTGCGGTCGCCAATCACTATGGTGTGAGGCAGACCCAGGAGTTCCATATCGGCAAACATCACGCCAGGGCGCTCTTTACGGTCATCAAACAGCACTTCGATACCCGCATCGGTCAGCTCTTTATAAAGCTGTTCGGCAGTGTCTGTCACTCTGTGTGACTTGTGCATATTCATCGGCAGAATACCCACTGTGAATGGCGCAATCGCTTCCGGCCAGATGATACCGCGGTCGTCGTGATTCTGCTCGATGGCGGCGGCAACGATGCGGCTGACGCCGACACCATAACAGCCCATCAGCAGAGTCTGAGACTTGCCATTCTCGTCAAGCACAGTGGCGTTCATGGCGGCCGAGTAGTTGGTGCCCAACTGGAAGATATGGCCAACTTCAATACCGCGGGCGAAGGCGTAAGTGCCTTTGCCGTCAGGGGTGGTTTCGCCTTCCACTACATTACGGATATCGGCGGCACTGGCCAGCGGCAGATCCCGCTCCCAGTTGATACCGAAATAGTGTTTATCGTCTAGGTTGGCGCCGGCGGCAAAGTCGCTCATCACGGCAACACTGTGATCTATGACCACAGGAATAGACAGACCGACTGGGCCAAGAGAACCTGGGCCGGCTCCCAAGGCGTCACGGATTTCTGTTTCAGAGGCAAATTCCAGCGGCGCGGCAACCAGTTCCAGTTTGTCGGCTTTGACTTCGTTCAGCTCATGGTCGCCACGGACAACCAGGGCCACCAGTGGGGCTTCTTCGGTGGCGCCTTTGACTATCAGTGTCTTAACCGTCTTGGTGATATCAAGGCCAAACTGCTCAACCAGCTCGTCTATGGTTTTGGCATTTGGCGTGTCGACCAAAGTCATTTCCTGAGTGGGTGCGGCGCGCTCTGTGGTCGGCAGCGGCGCTTCAGCCTTCTCGATATTGGCAGCATAGTCGCTGCCATTGGAGTAGGCAATCAGATCTTCGCCGCTGCTTGCCAGTACGTGGAACTCGTGTGACATGCTGCCACCGATAGAGCCGGTATCCGCCAGTACAGGACGGAAGGCCAGGCCCATGCGTGACAAGATGTTGCTGTAAGCTGTGTACATGGCCTGATAGGTATCATCCATGGTTTGCTGATCCAGATGGAAAGAGTAGGCATCTTTCATCAGGAACTCACGTGAGCGCATAACACCGAAGCGTGGGCGAACTTCATCACGGAATTTGGTCTGGATTTGATACAGGGTCAGCGGCAGTTGCTTGTAGGAACTGACTTCTTTGCGCACCAGATCGGTAATCACTTCTTCGTGGGTCGGGCCCAGAACGAAGTCACGATTGTGACGGTCTACAAAGCGCAGCAGTTCCGGGCCAAACTTGTCCCAGCGACCTGTTTCCACCCAGAGATCCCCCGGCTGTACCATGGGCATCAGAATTTCGATGGCACCGGCCTTGTTCATCTCTTCACGCACAATGGCTTCGACCTTGCGTAGTACGCGCAGGCCGGACGGCAGCCAGCTATAGAGGCCTGAGGCGTTGCGACGTATCATACCGGCGCGCAGCATAAGCTGATGACTGACTATCTCTGCATTGGCAGGGTTTTCTTTCTGTGTTGATAACAGGTATTGACTGACTCGCATTACCTTGGGTCCGAAATGAATTGAATGGCCGCCATTTTATCACTTGCTTCGATGATGTCACGCGGCCAGGGCGGATAAATTCCCCTTTCCTTGTTCGAATTTAGCTCGTCGGCAACTGATTGACACCGGCACTACAGTTGCCGCCGCGATTTTGGGCGCTGAGCAGGGCTTCTTCTGCTTGAAACACTAAACTGTCCCAATTATTTTGTCTGCTGGGTTGGATGTTGGCCACGCCGATAGAGACTGTGAGTCGTGGGCTTTGGGCCTTGGCTCGCAGATTGGCCGCCAACACAAATTGATTGAGGCTCTGGGCGATGCGGATACAGGCTTCCGGATCCTGGTTGGGTAATAACAGTGCCAACTGAGATTGTTGTAACCGTGCCAGAAAATATTCACCCTTGATCTTAAAGTCCAGCAGCCTCTGGGCCAAATGCAGCAGGGTTTCGCTGGCAATAGCCTGATCGCTTTGAATGAGGAGTAAGCCTATCCTGTGCTGCCTTACTATTCCCTTATGCCAGGACTGTTTCATCAACTGGTTGAATGTACGGCGGTTATAAAGCCCCGTGAGTTCGTCTTGTTGCTGCTCGCTGGTCAAGGCTCTCATCTGCGCCTCAAGGGACAACAGCGCATGGTTTATCTTGAGTGTTTCCCGGTTCACCGGGGCTGGCGAGCGGCCACCAAAGTTTTGCTCTACCAGTTCGCTGAGCTTGTTGCTGGTCTGCAATAGAGGCTTGAGCAAGTGGCGGCCAATGACTGTCCAGGCTACAGATTGGCTCAAAACTATCAGCGCCAGTGACCCGATCACCAGCCATAGCAGGGTTTGCATCAGCGATTGGCTGTTCTTTTGCATCTGGGCATCCAGATGGGTCAGGCCTATGCCGGACAGGCGCAGAGAAAGATGATCTATGGCGCTTATCATGCCATTCATATGTGGCGCTCTCAGGGGGTGACCGCTCATCACTGACAATTGCTGCCCCAGAACCAAGGCCTCATCATATTCTTTGGTTGCCAGGGTAAACTGGCTCAGGGTGGATATTATCTGTCGTTGTCTCTGCCTGGTTTCATCAAGAATCGCCTCCCGTTCATTAAGGGGATAACTGGGCCAGTTGTTTTTGAGTTTCAATAGTGCCAGATGCTGCATTTGATTGGCTCTAATGGCTTGCAGCAGCTGTTTTTGCTTCTGCAGTTCGGCGATATGGGTTGTGTTTGTGCTATCTATTATCCAGAGGCTGGCACCGCCAAAAAATACTATCAGCCCGGCCAGCAGGAAAAAACTCAACAGTAATCTGCTGCGGATACCCGGTAACCCCTTTGGTATGCTTCTTGGTGGTTGTGTGTTTGGGCGGGTTTGGCAATCCATGGCGCTCATCTTCCTAATTATTGATTTTTCTCTCTGCCTGTCAGTGGCTTATCGCGTCTATCTCCTACTACTTTAGCAGGGTTTCCCGCCATTATGGCAAACGCGGGTACCGACTTGGTGACAACGGCGCCCATGCCAATGATGGCGCAGTCGCCTATGGTCACGCCATCGACGATTCCGGCCTGGGCGCCAATCCAGACATCTTCGCCAATAACTATTCCCTTGGATTGGCTGCTCTGACGATAGATGGGCATATCCGGCGCCATACCATGATTGAAGGCATAGATAGTGACATTGTTGGCGATGCGGGTCTTGGCACCTATCACTATGCCGCGACTGCCGCCGTCCAGTGAGCATCCGTGGTTAATGCTGACCTCCCGGCCTATCTGGATCGGCCCGTGCAGAAAGCAGTTGGCGGCTATCATGGACTCATCGCCCAGGATTATCGGCCTGCCGGGTTCGGCAAACAGTTCTGCTTCGGGGGCGATAAAGCAGTTCTGTCCTATGCTGATGGTTTCCAAAGCCTGTAATTTGGCCTGAATTGCCTGCTGCCAGGGAAGAGCCCATTCGAGATGCTTGGGTTTGAGGCGATACCAGAGCCAGGGCATCCAGGAGAGGCGCCTCTTGTGCTGTTCCTGATAATCATCCGCTGAGGGCTTAAAATCAATCATGCTCCGGCGCCGGACGCTTTGGCACAAAAGGGCTGTATGGTTTCGACTTCAATGCCTTGCTCTTGGGCATACCAGAAGATATCCAGATCATACAGCGCCACCTGATAACGTTTCGGATCCGGTTTACCTTTCTTGTAAGCGGGTCTCGGGTCCTGGGCCAACACCGCCTGAATAAGCTTATCCAGCCCGGGATAGCGTTTCTCGAGTTGGCTCAGTTGTTCTATTGCGAGATGGCTGAAGCTGACCTCAACCTGCTCGGGAGCCTGCTGCGCTATGCCGCCTATCGCGTCGGGTATCGCATCCGAGAAGGGGATATAGGGCTTGATGTCGATTATCGGGGTGCCATCGAGCAGATCCATGCCGGATATCTCCAGTATGACCTTGCCTTTGACTTGGTGGATTTGATGCAGCTTCACCACGGATTGGCCAATGCCATTGGGCCTGAAGGTGGAGCGGGTAGCAAACACTCCCAGCTTTTCATTACCGCCGAGCCGGGGAGGACGCACGGTGGTTTTCCAGCCCTGGGCCAGATTTTCATGAAAGCAGAACAGTAACCAGAGGTGGGAGTACTGCTCCAGCCCACGCACCGCATCGATATGATTGTAAGGTGCTGTCAGCTCGACAAAACCGCGAACAAAGTCCACCAACCCCGGCTGACGAGGGATACCAAACTTCTGTTTATATGGTGTCCGGCAATAGGCAACCGCTTCTATCTGAGTCGAAAACCCCATAACGTCAGGCTTACTCCTTCGGGGTTGTCAGACGAATAGCCTGGCCGACACACATGGCGCTGGTGTAGCAACCGGCTGCGGCTTCCTGGGTTTCGACACAGTTTTTAATAATGAGACCATTGGCTTTCATATCTGCTGCCGCCCGGCGCGCCTCGGTACGGGCATCAGCCATAGTGGCCGGTACACCATCGGGCTCGGACTGGCAGGCATTACCCTCAACCAATCCCAGCACTTCATATTGGCCCGTTGGTCGGCTGCCATCGAACAACTGTACTTCCGAGGGTTTGAAGTACTCCTCAATAGCCTGGCTGTCTAGGTTGGAATTGAAGCTGTATTCCCCGGCGCAGCCGCCAAGCAGCAGTACCAGAGTGGAAAGAAAAATCGGTTTCATGGCCAGGCCTTATAGTTATTCGTTCATGCTCCCGGCCATCCCGGGAGCTGTATGGGAAATTCTATCGCTTCAAATACTTTTGATAAAGCTGCCGATGACGATTGTTGAGATCCACCTGTCTGCCGTCGATAAACATCAGCTCTATCCTGCTGCTCATGGGATCGAGAATATCGCCGCTGCTGACTACCAGATTGGCCTGAAACCCGGGCGCTATCGCCCCTAGCTTGTCTACGCCCAGTATCTTGGCGGCATCTTGCGTAATCGCCTTGAGCGCCTGCTCTTTGCTGAGCCCCCAAGCTACAGTTTGGCCTGCTGCCAGCGGCAGGTTACGGCTGTCCCAATCGGAGCTGAAGCCGAGAGCGAAGGGAATACCGGCGCGCTTGAGCAACGCCGGTACTCTAAATGCCTGACCTATGGGCTCATCTTCGCGCAGTGGCAAGTCAAGCGTATGGGTATAGATGACGCTTGCCTCTATTTCATTGAGCGCTGCACCCAGGCGCCAGGCATCATAGCCACCGACCAGGGTGAGCTTGAATCCATACTGACGGGCCAGGGCAATGGCCGCCTCTATCTGCCGCTGCCTGTCGGCATGAACAAACAGCCGCCCCTCTTGGCGATACAGCGGTAAGAGCGCTTGCCAGCGGCTGTCTTCAAGGGCGCCTTCGCTGCTTTGCTGACTCAAGGCATAGCGTTTACCCGCTTCAAAGTGTTTGTGTATCTGTGACAGCGCGTCCTGATAGGCCAGTTGTGCCTGTTTATTCGCCTTGTTGGTACCTTGTTTTTGCGGCTCCGTTGGCCAATAGAGGTGGAACTGTGGTCTGGCTGGGACCTGGGCATCTTCTATGGTCCAGGCATCCAGGGATACCAGTGCAGATTGCCCTGCAATGCCTGTGCCTCTTGGGACTATTTGCGCGTGGGTGATACCGTTGGCCCGCACACTGGGCAACAATTCCGAATCCGGGTTGAAGGCGCTGGCGGCTTCAAGCTGTGGATTGGCACTGCCCACATCACGGCTATCGACTGTTGGCCTGGCCATGGCTATTTCCACCAATCCCAGGGTGGTATCCAGTGCTATGAGGCCGGGATAAAGGTGTTTGCCACTGAGATCAAATTCCCGGGCATTTTCAGCCGTTAATCCCGGGCCTACGGCGCTGATAACACCTTGCTCGAGCAGCACATCGGTATTCTCGAGAGTGCCTTGGCTGACGGTGTGAACCGTGGCGTTTTTCAGCAATATGGCTTGTTGCTGATGCTCGGCCGGGATCAGGTTATGGGCCTTTACCGGGGCGAGCATCAAGAGTGAACCACCCAGCAGCAGATGTGCCAGCATAGATGCCATGCGTGGCAATAGAGGAAACTTGGTCACAGGCGGCTCTCCTTATTCTGGCCCCAGGCGTTGAATTGGGTATCGCATTGCCACAAGGGCTCTATGATTTCTGAAGTCGTTTCGCCTTGAAGCCGCGCCGGGTCGCTGCCAAGAATTTTCTGGATCAGCGCTTGGCGCTCGCTGACAATAGCCTGGGTCATTTGCTTATCTTCAGCGCGGTCGAAGTAGCGTTTGCCGCCAATCCACACTGCCTGACTCTTGGCATAAACCGATAGGGGGTTGGCATCCCAGAGCACCAAATCTGCCTGTTTTCCCTCTTCTATAGAACCTGTTATGGCGTCTATTCCGAGCTGTTTTGCGGGGTTGATGGTTACCATCTTCCAGGCATCTTCCTGGGACATATCGCAGTATTTCACCGACTTGGCGGCTTCTTGATTCAGGCGACGCTGCATCTCAAAGTCATCTGAGTTAATTGAGGTGAGCACGCCGGCATTCATCATCAAACAGGCATTTTGCGGAATGGCATCATAGACCTCAAATTTATAGGCCCACCAGTCGGCAAAGGTGGAAGCACCAGCGCCATGAGCCGCCAATTCGGGGGCCAGCTTGTAACCTTCCAGTACATGGGTGAAGGCGGTGACTTTGAAATCGTAAGCCTCGGCGAGGCGCAAGAACATCAGGATTTCAGACTGGACATAGGAGTGAATATGCACATCGCGTTCGCCATTCAGCACTTGGGCAATCGCCTGTAAACGATAATCGGGGCGAGGGGAGAGCTGCTTACGTTTCTCCCGAGAACGCAACTCGGCATATTGGGCTTGGGCATCTTTATAGTCTCTGGCGGCATTGAAAGCATCACTCATCAGGGCTTTAACCCCCATGCGGCTTTGCGGGAATCTGCGGGTATAACGCTCACCCCAATTGCTCTGTTTGACGTTTTCCCCCAAAGCAAACTTAATCCCTTGATGGGCTTGGGTGAACTTGAGGTTTTCGGCCGACTCTCCCCAGCGCAGTTGAATGACCTGCGACTGGCCACCTATGGGGTTGGCGCTGCCATGCAGCAGATTGGCGGTGGTGACGCCACCGGCCAAGGAGCGATAGATGGCAATATCATCCGGGTTCAGCACATCGGCTATTTGCACTTCTGAGGTGATGGCATCGGACATCTCATTGAGGCCGCCGTTGACGGCAATGTGGGAATGCTCATCTATGATCCCGGCAGTCAGGTGCATGCCAGCTCCCTCTATGACCTGATAACCACTCGGGGTGCTGAGATTGGTACCAATCTTTGCAATCTTGCCGTTGGCCAGAATCAGGTCGCTGTTGCCAATTATGCCGGCCTCGCTTGAGGTCCAAAGGGTGACATTGCGGATATGCAGTTTTTCCGTACCTGGCTGCTCACTGCGGCCATAGGCTTGCAGTGGACTCGTCAAACGGCTGAGATACTCGGGTTCAGTTTTACTCATTGTCTTTGACTGAGAGTTGACTGCCGCTGCCGAGGCTTTCGTTTCTTCAGCTGTTTCTGCCGTTAAAGGTGCGTGCGGCAATCTTGAACCGGCCAATTGGGTGATGGCACCGTCGGCATGCAAGAGTCTGCCCTGCAGCCCTTCATCATCTTGCCAAAGGGTTATTCGACTAATGCCACCGATACCGGCATCTTGCAAATTGGCACTGAAGCTCAGGCGTTTGCTATCGGTAGTTAGATGAGCGAGTTCTACTTGTTGATCACCGCTGCTGAGGCTACCCCTGAGTGTTCGGGGCTTTTGTTGACTCAGTTGTAGTTCAAGATCCAGTTCCAGTTCAGCTAGATGCAGGCGATAACTGCCTTGCCACTGATATCCAGGTGGCATTAGTTTTTGCTCTTCCCCTTGTAGCCAAACGCTGATTATTTCGCCGTCCTGAAACAGATTGCCTTTGGCTATCACCAGATCGGCCATATAGCCAGGTGCCAGTTTACCGACTAAATCCTCTATGCCGGCAGCTGCAGCGGCCTGGGTTGTCAGCGCTGCCAATGCGGCTTCTTCATCGAGGCCGGCCTGCAGCGCCATTCTTAATCTGGGCCAAAAGGCTTTGCCATCCATGCCATATTGGGTGAAGGAGAAAGGAATGTTATTGGCGGCGAGGACGGCGGGATTACTCGGTGCCCGCTCCCAATGTCTCAAGATGTTGAGTGGCACTTCTCTGGCATAGTCTTCGTCACTGACCTGAGGAGCTGCAGGAAAGTTCAACGGCAATATCAACACGGGTCGATATTCTAGCAGTTCTTTCACTCTTGCATACTCCTGGCCATTTCCCAGTAAGATTGGCTGGATATCTGATTGGCTCAAGAGCTTAGCTGCACGCAACTGGTTATTGAGATTTCGGGTGTCAAATATCACACCACGAGTTTTTATATCGTGTAAGCGCTCAAGGGCGGTATTAAATTCCGGTGATAATAAACCCTCGCGTCCGGCTGCATTCTTTTTATTCTGGTTATACCAGTTGGCATCACTGAGAGTCTGTCTTATTAACGCTATGCTTCCCATCAGAGAATTGGGATAATCCTGTGGTGAATTGCCTTTATCAAATGCCATAAAATGTCGGCTTCTGGGGCGATATATCACTTGGTTACTCTTTTTGTCGGCCAAAGAAAGTGAGACGCCGACTCCCCTGAATATTCCGTCAAGATGTGCACTCTGGACACTGGTGAAGCCATTACTTATCCAATTTGATGCAGTTTTGTTGTCCGGCAAGACATAAGTAAACCATTCTTTCTCTGCATGAATGGCGCCATTTGCGGCTACCGCCCCTTTTGACTTAATTTGATAGACTGGAGCTTCAATTGCGGCCGCAGATTCTGAATACTCCAAACCATATTCGGCAAAGGGATCGATAAACCCCGGATAGATGGTGTAACCATTGAGATCTATCTTATAAGCATTTTGTGGAATTTCATTATTGGAAATTACTTGTTTTATTCGGTTATTTTCAATAAGTAATGTAGCGTTATCCAGCTGTTTCCCAGGTGAAAGTATAAGCTTGGCATGGGTTAAGGCGGTCAATCTCGGAGTATTGTCTGTCAGCTGTGTCTCATCGGCAAAGGCGCTACAGGCCACAAGACTGAACAACAGTAGGTTTATGGCGGGGAAAGAAATTCTCATCTGTTGTGGCTACCTTGTCATAATTCCTTGGGGAGAGTCATTGTCATCAGAGAGGAACAGGCTGCGATCAATCAGTACGTTTCCCCTAAGAGTGATAAAAAAGCGGACGAAAGCCTCGCTTTAAGTCGGCAGTCGTAAACTTAACTCAGCCTAAATGTAAATGCCAAGGCGTAATTGTAAGGCTTTTTAACAGATGCCAGACTTCTATCAGACATAAAAAAGCCCCGACACTGTCGAGGCTTAAGCTAGGAAAACCTGATTAAATCAGGAAATCATCCATTGAACGACCTTTATCTACTTCGTTCTTGAATACAGTTGGCATACGGCCTTGGCCGGTCCAAGTAATAGTTTGACCATCTACAACGATTTTGTATTTTGGTGGGCGGGGAGCACGCTTCTTGGGAGCAGCCTTGGCGGCAGCAACATTACCCAGATCTTCAACAGATAGGCCAACGGCTTCCATCTGCTTACGGATCTCTTCAATTTTAGACAGACGTTCAGCCTGTGCCTTTTCTTCTTTCTTGGCTTCTTCTTCACGATCAATAATGATCTTATCCAATTTGACTGCCAGATCGCGCAGATCTGCAACGCTTAACTCTTTTACTGCGGCTTTAAAACGACGGCCGTGAGTCAATATATCAAGAAAATCGCTCATAAGTATTTAGGTCCCACGCTAATTTATAAATTGGGTTAAGGTGAATATCGCTATAAATAATAGAAACTATAAGTGTCAGGATCAAATATTTTTACGTCAATTGACATTAATTTCTTTATTTATTTCAATTCTACGACCATAAAAGTTGCCAAGTGTTCAAAAAACTGACCATAAAGTGTGACAGAATTGGCAAACGAGCGTTTAAACTACTGTTGACGTTAACGTCAACAGCACGTAAAGTTGAGCCATCCTGTACTGATGTATCTGGTATCATCGGTACGTAATCCACATAAGATACAAGGTGTAGGAAGGAAACCCTATGAAAGTATTGGTGCCAGTAAAACGTGTGGTCGATGCCAATGTTAAGGTCAGGGTCAAGGCTGACAATACAGGCGTTGAAACAGCCAACCTGAAAATGGCGTTGAATCCATTTTGTGAAATTGCGGTAGAAGAAGCCGTACGTCTAAAAGAAGCCGGCAGTGCTTCTGAGGTCGTTGTTGTCAGCATAGGTCCCAAGGCGGCACAGGAGCAACTGCGTACCGCATTGGCTCTGGGCGCCGACCGTGCCATTCACATTGAAACCGATGAAGAGCTGGTGCCCCTTTCTATTGCCAAGTTACTCAAGGCAGTGCAGGACAAAGAGCAGGCGCAGCTAATTCTGCTCGGCAAGCAGTCCATCGATGGTGATAACAATCAGACCGGACAGATGCTGGCGGCGCTCGCCGGTATGCCTCAGGCAACCTTTGCATCTGAAGTGAAGCTGGAAGGTGAAACTTTGCTGGTTACCCGTGAAGTGGATGGTGGTTTACAGACTCTGTCCATGCCTCTACCGGCTGTAGTTACAGCGGATCTGCGTCTAAACGAGCCTCGCTATGCTTCTTTGCCCAATATCATGAAGGCCAAGCGCAAGCCGCTGGAAACCATGAGCATTGAGGATCTGGAAGTGACTCTCAAGCAGCACGTACAGGTGTTGGAGGTAGCAACGCCGGCCAGCCGTCAGGCGGGTGTGATGGTGGCTTCCGTTGAGGAGCTGGTGGACAAGTTGAAAAACGAAGCGAAGGTGATCTAAATGGCCGTATTAGTAATAGCAGAACACGATAATGCCAGCCTGAAACAGGACACAGCCAAAGTCGTCGCCGCGGCCAAAGCCATAGGTGGAGATATTCACCTCTTGGTTGCCGGTCAGGATTGCAAGGCCGCAGCCGATGCCGCCGCCAAGCTTGAAGGTGTCAGTAAAGTACTGTTGGCCGATAATCCTGCCTATGGTGCTCATCTTGCCGACAATATTGGTGAGCTCATCTTGTCTTTGAGTGGCGACTACAGCCATATTCTGGCTGCAGCCTCAAGCCAGGGTAAGGATATACTGCCAAGAGTGGCGGCTTTGCTGGATGTGGCTCAACTTTCTGAGATCACCAAGGTGATCGATGCCGATACTTTTGTCCGTCCCGTCTATGCCGGTAACGCCATGGCGACCGTTAAGAGTCTGGATAACAAGAAAGTGGCCACAGTGCGCGCCAGCGCCTTCGACGCCGTTGCCGAGACAGGTTCAGCTGAAATCAATCAGCTCGACAGCGTCTTTGACGCCAAGAGCAGCTTTGTCTCTCAGAGTTTGACCGAGTCGGCTCGTCCGGAGCTTGGCAGTGCCAGAGTGATTGTTTCCGGTGGTCGCGGTATGGGCAGTGGCGAAAACTTTGCCATGCTGGAAACCTTGGCCGATAAGCTTGGCGCCGCCGTAGGTGCATCACGGGCCGCCGTAGATGCCGGATTTGTTCCCAATGATTTGCAGGTCGGTCAGACAGGTAAAATTGTGGCGCCAGAGCTGTATATTGCTGTGGGTATCTCCGGAGCGATTCAGCATCTGGCCGGGATGAAGGATTCAAAAGTCATAGTGGCTATCAACAAAGATCCTGAAGCGCCTATTTTCCAGGTTGCCGATTATGGTCTGGAAGCTGATCTGTTTGATGTGGTGCCCAAGTTGAACGAGTTGATTTAATCTGTGATCTAGGTCACGATAGGCGGCTTTGGGGTAGCATCCTCAAAGCCGCCTATGTTTTTATGTGCCTCACGCCTGAAATCAGGCGTCCTGAGAAGTAGAGGCGCACTAAATATCAGTAGCGGTAAGCAGGGTGATTCCGTTTATGTATCGCGAAAGGATTTGGTGCCGAAGGGGTTGCGACTCATCAAAGTCCACCGCTGGGGCTGTTACCAAATAGGGGCAGCACTGCCATAGTATATTCTGTCGGGATGACAGATTGACGTTACTATGGAGCGCTACTGAAAGGACAGGTGCTACTCGGTATGTTTTTGCCTTTTCCCACCAGTTCAGTTGCCCTCCATTCGTATTTAACGAAGAACAAGACTCAATGACAGTACTAAGTTATGCCGACTCGGCACTCTCTTTGTTGCCGCCGGTTGTGGCAATTTTATTGGCGATCTTCACCCGGCGGGTGTTGTTATCTCTAGGGCTGGGAATACTGATCGGAGCCTTGTTGCTCAATCAATGGTCGGTGTTGGATACCGGGGTTTATCTGGGGCAAAGGGTGCTTTCCCTGGTTTGGGACGATGGCGCTTTTAATGCCTGGAACCTGTATATTCTGGGTTTCCTGGTGCTGCTGGGAATGATCACTGCACTGATTACTGTTAGTGGCTCTGCCAGAGCCTTTGCCAACTGGGCCAGACAGCATATCCGCAATCGTCGTGATGCTAAGCTGCTAACCATGTTTCTCGGTTGTGTGGTGTTTATCGATGACTACTTCAACAGCCTGGTGGTGGGCAGTATCGCTAGACCGCTGACCGACAGATATTATATCTCCCGCTCCAAACTGGCGTATCTTTTGGATTCAACCGCAGCGCCTGTGTGCGTTATCTCGCCGGTTTCCAGTTGGGGTGCCTATATTATTGCCCTTATCGGCGGTATTCTCACGGCTCATGGTTTTACCGAGACCGGACATCTGAGCGCTTTCGTGCAGATGATCCCGATGAACTTCTATGCCCTGTTTGCCCTGGCGCTCTTGCTATGCGTGGCCTATATGGAGCTGGATATCGGCGCCATGCGCAAACACGAGCTTAATGCTCGCAAAGGCAATCTCTATGATGAGTCCAAGGGACTGCCTCCCGGTGCCAATGCCGATCTGCCCGAGGCGGAAACCGGTCAGGTGCACGGCCTGTTCCTGCCCATAGGTGTCTTGGTGGTAGCGACTTTCTACTTTATGGTTTCCAGCGGCGCCGATGCCCTGGCGGCAGAAAGCCTGCCTTTCAGCATCATAGGTGCCTTTGAGAAAACCGATGTGGGCTCGTCACTGTTTTTTGGCGCTTCCATCGGACTGGTGGTAACGCTGCTGCTGGCCTTTATCCAGAAGATTGAAGTCAAGATGATCCTCAAGGCGCTCACCTCGGGTGCCCGTTCTATGTTGCCGGCCATCTATATTCTGATGTTTGCCTGGACCATAGCCGGGATCATAGGTTCATTGGAAACCGGCAAGTTTATGGCCAGTCTCGCCAGTGGCAATATTCCCTTTGCCTTGCTGCCGGCCGTGTTATTTATTTTGGCTGGGCTTACCGCCTTTTCTACCGGCACCAGCTGGGGCACTTTCGGGATCATGTTGCCGATTGCTGCCGATATGGCTATGGGCAGCCACAGCAGTATGATGTTGCCTATGTTGGCGGCCGTGTTGGCTGGTGCTGTATTTGGCGACCACTGCTCGCCGATATCGGACACCACGATTCTGTCATCTACAGGTGCCGGCTGTCATCATATCGATCACGTGTTGACTCAGCTGCCTTATGCGGTCTTGGTGGCGCTTATTTCCCTCGGTGGTTATATAGTGCTCGGTTTTACCGAGTCGGTATGGTTGGGGCTTGCCTGTAGCTGTGTATTGTTCCTGCTGGGATTGGTGTGGCTCAAATGGCAACAACCCAAGAATACTAATGTCTGAGCTGCCACCCAATAGCTTGCGTTAACAGCACCCGCCCTGATGGCGGGTGTTTTGTTGTAATGCCATTTCGTTTACTTGATTCAGCTTGGGAGTTGGCTTTGGTAAAGAGTCGTGTGCCGGCATCAAGTTCGGCCGTATTTGAATACCTGATCAAGATTAATGCTGGTTTAAAGTCCAACAAGGAATGGAATAACTAACCTGCGATGGGAAAAGGCTTCTGATATACTTGCCGCCTTCGCCAGTTGCCGGAGGCTTTCCGGTAAGATTCACTGTTTGGAAATACCAATGAACAACCTGTTTCTGTTTTGTCGTGCCGGCTATGAAAAAGAGTGCGCGGCCGAGATCCAAAATCGGGCGGCACTGCTCAATGTCGGTGGTTTCGTCAAGGCCAACAACAACGATGCCTATGTGATCTTTCAATGTTTTGCCGAAGGGGAAGCCGACACCCTGGCACAGGAACTGGCGCTGGACTCATTGATCTTTGCCCGGCAGATGTTTGTCTGCGGCGATCTGCTCAGCGACCTGCCTCCGGAAGACAGGGTAGGGCCAATTACCGCCGCGCTTGAAGATGTTAGCAAGGGCGGTGAGCTCAGGGTCGAAACTCCGGATACCAACGAAGCCAAAGAGCTGCTGACCTTCTGCCGCAAGTTTACCGTGCCGCTGCGTCAGTCGCTGAAACAGAGTGGTACTCTGCTGACCAAGGAAAATCCCAAGCGGCCGATAATCCATGTGTGCTTTGTGGCACCGGGCAAGGCGTTTGCCGGTTATTCCTACAGCCATAACTCGTCACCGTTTTTTATGGGGATCCCCAGGCTCAAGTTTCCCGCCGATGCGCCCAGCCGCTCGACTTTGAAACTGGATGAGGCCTTTAATCACTTTATTCCCGAGCCGCAGCGGGAGGAACGTTTACGCAGCGGTCTCAACGCCGTGGATCTCGGCGCCTGTCCCGGCGGCTGGACCTATCAGTTGGTGCGCCGCGGCATGTTTGTATCGGCCGTCGACAACGGCCCCATGGATGCAGGTTTGATGGAAACCGGCCAGGTGACTCACTTCCAGGCCGATGGTTTCCGTTTTGAGCCCAAGCGCAAGAACATCTATTGGCTGGTGTGTGACATGGTGGAAAAGCCGGCCAGGGTGGCCGAGCTGATGGAAGCCTGGGCCATCAATGGCTGGTTCAAAGAGGCTATCTTTAACCTGAAACTGCCGATGAAGAGCCGTTACAAAGAGGTGAGCACCATATTGGAAAATATGCAGGCCATTCTCAAAGAAAACGGCATCACAGAGTTTAAGCTGGCTTGTAAACACCTCTACCACGACAGGGATGAAGTGACAGTGCACCTGTGGCTGCGACCCAACTCGCCTTGGTGAGTTGGGGAGGGGGCGAACAAGTCCCATGTGTGCTCTGCGTCGGCTTGTGGGCCTGGATGCAAGGCGTGGTTCGCACCTTCCTTGCCTCAAGCTGGCCTTGATGCTTTTCAGCTCAAGGCCATATGCTGCAGCACGGCATCCGGAATGTCATATTGGCCGCAAACCCACTCAAGATTGCTATCGATAAAGCCGAGTAGCTCCCGGGTCAACATCAGGTTATAGACGGCATCGGCCACCACACTGATGTATTCGGCTTTCTTTCTCGGTGACAGGTGATGGTGGCGCCGGTAATCCTGCAATGCCTGTTCCAGCTTCTTGCCGGCAACGCCCAGGGAACCGGCTTGCTCCCGCATCAACTCCTGCTCTAACAGACTCTGCTGTTGTTGCTTTAGTTCACTCAGTTTTGAGGCTGACACCCGCTGCTCCTCTGACTGCTTCTCCTGTTTTTAAGTGTGTGCCCCAGATAATGGATCAACAAGTCGGTGTCGGCGAAATGTTCGCTGGCGCACAAAAATCTACTCTCAAATGACCATGTAACTCTTACTCGGGGCGTTTGTAGTCATTTAAGCTTGGCAAATATTGAGTTGTATCACGCAACTAAAAAACTTTTAAGGTGTAATCTGCCGCGGTTCCTGTTACTAAATAAGTTCTGTTTCTTGATATGAGTCTGCGGATAGAAGTAATGCAGTTTTCCAAGTTTGGCGACAAGTTTAACCGTTATACAGGTATCACCCAGTTGATGGATGATCTCAACGAAGGGCTACGCACTCCGGGGGCGATTATGCTGGGGGGCGGTAACCCGGCGGCCATTCCCTCCATGCTGGACTATTTTACCGAGCTTAGTGCCGATATGTTGGCCAAGGGCGAGTTGCTCGCGGCCATGACCAACTATGATGGCCCGCAGGGAAAAGATGCCTTTCTCAGCGCTTTGGCCAAGCTGCTTAACGATACCTACGGTTGGTCGCTGACCAAAAACAATATCAGTCTCACCAACGGCAGCCAGAGCTCGTTTTTCGCGCTGTTCAACCTGTTTGCCGGTACCACTGCCGAGGGGCAAAAACGCAAGATCTTACTGCCGCTGGCCCCTGAGTATATCGGCTACAGTGATGCCGGTCTGGAAGATGAACTGTTTCGTACCTTCAAGCCGGAAATTACCAAGCTGGATGGCGGTTTGTTCAAGTACCACATCGACTTTGAAAGGCTTAAAGTCGATGCCGATATCGGCGCTATTTGTGTTTCACGACCGACCAATCCCACAGGCAATGTGCTGACCGATGAAGAGGTGGATAAGCTGGATAAGCTGGCAAGAGCGCACGGGATCCCGCTGATCCTCGACTGCGCCTACGGCTCACCTTTCCCCAATATTCTGTTTGAGGATGTGACTCCTTTCTGGAATGACAACACTGTGTTGTGCATGAGTCTCTCCAAGCTGGGGCTGCCTGGACTGCGCTGCGGCATAGTGATAGCCAACCAAGCCATCACCCAGGCGCTGACCAATATCAACGGTATTATCTCACTGGCACCGGGCAGCATGGGCCCGGCGATGGCGACAGAGATGATAGCCCGTGGTGATATGCTGCGGCTCGGTAATGAAGTGGTGCGGCCTTTCTATCTGCAGCGGGCGCGGCAAACCGTGGCCATGCTGCAACAGGCTCTGCCGGACCCCAGGTTCAGAATTCATAAACCCGAGGGGGCGATTTTCCTTTGGCTCTGGTTTGAAGGCCTGCCCATCAGTGCCATGGAACTCTATCGACGCCTGAAAGCCAGGGGCGTGTTGGTGGTGCCCGGAGAGTACTTCTTCTTCGGACTGGCCGAAGAGTGGCCACACGCCGGTGAGTGTATTCGGATGAACTATGTGCAACAACCTGAATTGATGCGCCGCGGCATTGAAATCATCGCCGAAGAAGTCAATAAGGCTTGGGCACAGCTTGGTTAAAACCAAGGCTACTATCGCAGAGTTGCTTGCTGTGAGTTTTAAGCAACTCTGCTGTAGCATTGTGAATTGCCACTGATTTCCTAGACACCTTTTAGTTAGATAAACTCGCTAATTGTCAGAAATTGTTTAGCTGAATCCCAGAGGCTTTCAGGTATCTCTGCAATCGAACTTTGTTCGACCTCCATCGTGCCTGAAGTTTGACTTTCGCACTCACTTCAACAGCTGAACGGCCCTCAAAGGGGTTGAAAGATTATTTTCCCAGTGGAAGTATCAGTGTTTTTGTAATCTAGGCAACTAGAGCCTTCACTCAGCTAATAATGAGTGCCTTTGTTGTGTCATCTGGGATGAAAATATAGCCAAAAACTAGCTATTGACGCCATAGTTGTTTGTTATACAGCATTTTTACTGCGCAAACGTTGGAACTCTTCATATTGTTTACGAGCTTCTTCCATCATTGCTTCATGTTTAGCTTTTTCCAAAGATGCTATTTTTTTCGCTCGCTCCATAAGGTAAGGCATCATCGCATTAATTTTATCGTTGAGATGATTATGCTTTGAGTGTGGACGTGTGATAATTATACCCTTTAGCTCTTCGAGACTAATAACTGAACTTGGGAAAGATATTTCGATTCCAGTCTCTTTTATGATCTCTCTACCCCAGTTTAGCGCTGTATCAAGACAATCTGCACACATAGGTTCAGCCTGATGATTTACTTCAAAAGTAGCTTCTTGAAACATAGAGCCCGATTTTACTTCGAGAACCCACGGGTTCTTTTTAGAAGGACGGACACAAGCTAATTTATCTCTTGAACAGCAAGGACAATGCCAATTTTCATCATAACTGTTCCAATATTTACCTCTAGTCGAAGCAAGATGCTCTAATTGTTTGTTCGACGGCCTTGAACGAGTATGTGGATTAACTTTTTCACGCCAAGAAGAGTTCTTTCCTTTGAAAGGTTCTGGAGTATATAGCACTCTTTCTGGGTCATATTTATTAATTTCTGTAACTCCGTTCACTCCAAACTGCCACCGCGCCTTTCTTTCTATATTTCTCGCAGTATTGTCAGATGGCTGATACCAATCTTTTTTTTCGGCCGCAATCCGAGCAAAATTTTCAGCCATTTGCATACGTAGCTCAAAGATGGGCTTGGCCTTCTGCCACGTACACTGTGCTTTAAGTACGTCAATCTGGTGCTCTTTGTTCGAAGTAACTATTAAAAATTCACTGATCTGTTTTGGAGAGAAAGAAAAACTCTTATGGGCATTTACAATTGTCTTTGCGTCGGCGTCAGCTTTATTGCAATCAAAGCACACAACTGTGTTGTCATAGGCCGAAAGTGAAAACGCTGTTTTAACGGCAAATTTTTCTGATAGCTCATCTGCAACGATGATGTTTTGCTTGATTGAAAAGCTCTCGAAGAGCTCTTTCACTACATCTTTCATATGATCATGATGTTCATGAAGCTGACAAGTTAAATAGTTATTTTTATTAAGTCGAACAATTTCACCCTTACTACGTTTACAGCAAGGACATTGCCAACCTACAGGCGTCATTACCCACCATTTATTTAAATGCGCTCCGTCAGCATTAAAATCACGAACTAACTTTCGAGTTGAATATGTAAATTCAGAGTCTATTCCTATTAGGTCTTTATCTTTTATAGACTCTCTAAATTCAGATTCTGTCATACTTCCTCCATAACTATCCGTGCTGTATAGACATAATGATTCCCTGTGCAGGTGTCGGCCTCTGTAGTGGCATAGTGAATTTGGCCATCTAAATAGACGAAGTGATAGACTCACTTCTCGCAAATGGGTGGCAGATATGAAGGATGCAAAATGGTGCAAAATGGAGACACCCATAATTTTTGGCAGATTGTTGGCTCCTTGTCTAGGCTTGAATGGAGCCTTTGAAAAGGAAAGGATGCCATGCCGAGGCCAAGATATGCTCAAGTTAGTCTTGAGGACACCCCCTTCTATCACTGCATCTCCCGCTGTGTACGCCGCGCCTTTCTATGCGGCGTTGATGATTACTCCGGCAAGAGCTATGAACATCGCCGTGATTGGGTTGAATCCCGTCTATTGGAACTGGCGGCAGTGTTCGCCATTGACTTGTGTGCCTATGCAGTCATGTCCAATCATCTGCATTTGGTGCTCAGAGTTGACTTGAAAACCGCCACAGAATGGACATTAGAGCAGGTTTTACAGCGTTGGCACCTGCTTTACAGTGGAACCCTGTTATCTCAGCGTTTTCTCCGTGGTGAAACACTTTCTGATATTGAATATCTCACTCTGCAACAAACCACTGAAGTCTATCGCCAACGTTTGATGGATATCAGTTGGTTCATGCGGGCGCTCAATGAACCTATTGCCAGACAGGCCAATCGGGAAGACGGATGCAGCGGTCGCTTTTGGGAAGGCCGCTTCAAATCCCAGGCGCTATTGGATGATGCAGCCGTATTGGCCTGCATGGCTTATGTGGACCTGAACCCTATCCGCGCGGGAATAGCCAAAACCCCGGAGAACTCAGACTATACCAGTATTCAACGGCGGATACGGGCCGCGATGGAGGGCGAAAACACACCTGAGCTGTTACCCTTTGTCGGCAATGAACGGCTGAACATGCCACAAGGATTGCACTTTGAAGCCAAAGATTATCTGCAACTGGTCGATGATACCGGACGCATTATCCGCCACGACAAGCGCGGCCAGATTACTGCCGGCACAACAACCATTTTGAATCGTTTAAACATCCCCATCGACAACTGGCTCAAGTTGACGACTGATTTTAGCCGTCTATTCAAAGGGCCGGTTGGTACACTGGAGTCACTTACCGACTACTGTACTCACCTGCAACGACGACGAAGGCAAGGAGCCGCTAATTGTCAGAAGCTGTTTAGCTGAATCCCCGAGGCTCCAAGATATTTATCTCCAATCGAACTTTGTTCGACCTCCATCGTGTCTGAAATTCGACTTTTTCGCTCATTTCAATAATTGAATGGCCCTCAAAAGGTTTGAAAGATGATTTTCTGCCAGTGAAAACATCAGTGTTTCTGTAATCCAGGCAACTAGAGCCTTCACTCAGCAAATAATGGGTGTCTTTGTTATTCCCTGATTACGAAGAAGAGAAATATTTCCTGTAGTTCCTGAGGCAAGCCCAATAGCGCTACCGTCGCGAGAGCTTCAGCCAACCCTGAAAATATTGCGATAATAGTTAATGGATTGCTGACTTTCATTTTCTGTCCCTATAACGCCTCAATAACCGGCGCAGCTTTGCTGCGTCCGGCGCCGAAGGCGCGAAGTTGATTGACTTGTTACATGCTGGCTAATACGCATATTGATCTAGACACCACGTAAGTAGACAGCAAGATCTTTCGAAGTTCTCTTGCTGTTCTTTAAATTGATACGCCCATTTAATTCCATGAAAGTAATTATTACGGAACCGGAGGATGATAATTAGACAGCACGCTAGTTTGTTTTCCAAAGCGTCTTCGTTACCCAGGAGGACATCGCGTACCAATTGCTCATTATCGTTCGCTCTTAGATGCAAGTGATTAAACCTATAACCGAAGCCATCATCTTCTACATAGCGATCCTTAAAGTAGTCAAGGTGGCCATCTATCAAGGCCTCATCTATACCTCGCCCGTTAACCCATTCTTGGGTTCGCTGTATAATTTTTCTTGCAGATGCACTTTCGTCCAGTAGTTGAGCTTCGAAAAGAGACCAAATAAGAGCGAAATTTGATATAGCCTTTCTTTCGCCATCCGATAGGTTTTCGTATCCCATTCTTTTGTTTTCTAGATACTCTTCAATTTCCATTCTGAACTCGATTTCTTAGGCATGTAACGCTTTGCCAAGGGGCAAATGCGAACGTTGTTGGGCAAAGCCCAGTGAGTATTTGTCCCAGCAGCGCCTTTTGCGGCGAACTTAGGCAAATTGTTATATGCGAACATCTCGCCCCATTCCTTCGTGATAATAATAAACCTCAACGTTTACAAGCACAGATTTGAGTTCTTGAGCCAACTTGAAGCCTTTCTCAATAAAATCGGCTTCTGCCAAAGATGACAAGAAACCTGAGCTAGCGGGATCATCTTCATTTAAAGTTGCATCATATTCTGCCGCCCACTCCATCAGCGACGAAGATAGCTCTTTTGAAATTGGCAATGATGTTGGATCAATCTCACCTACTTCATCAGCTCCATAGTGCCACAAAGGAAAACAATGGTAATCGGTCATCACTTTAATCGAAGTCATACTCATGGCATATAACGCCGCCAACAGCGGCCGAGCGTAGCGAGGTCCAGCCCCGAAGGGGCGATGCTGCTTGGCCTTGTTAAAACTTTCACGCCCATTGCTCAAAAAGCTCCCCGGATGACAATGCCTCCATAAACGCCTTTTGCTCATCAGTAATTAGCGCACGAGGCGCGTACCCATGTTCATCAGGCTCAGCCAGCAGCCTTGATTGAGCTTCTTTTGCAACTTCGGACAAAGCTCGTTTTTCTTCATCTGTCATTGCTGCGAAATAATCCGGGAGACTCTCTTGAATTTTTACTGAGTAATCTAGATCAATTATTTCCTCGCTCTCGAACATGAGAAGCCACATATATTCGAACGACAACTCCGCTAGTGTTTTCATGCTCGATATTACCTTTGAGTTTTAACAGCTGTATAGTACGCATGCGCGTTTTAGTCCTCGGAGGAGTGTAAACGCGCATCGCTATCTGTTTGTATTAGCTGGATATAATAGAGTTTAGCCCTAATATCCCTTGCAGCTAAACGCGCATGCGCGGTTTCTAAACCTATTATCTACCAGCTGTATTTTTTAACGTTATGAATTTAATAGTATTTCCTGCAATGTTATGGAAATAACGCGCAAGCTTAGCTGCAAATTCCCGGCATTTTGCCCGGAACGTCAATAATACTGTATAAAAATTCAGTTCTGAGGCGCTTGTCATGAACGCTCCAGGTCCTATAAAAGCCGAGTAAAGCCATGGCTACCGCACGGGTCCAAACTTTGTTCGTCCCTGTATTCCGCTGAAATCGGAAGAGTGTTGCTGCTTCTGGCCTTAAGCTTAAGAAAGTGCTAAAGCTAAGCGTTTGAATTAGTTATACAATACCCAGTACTGAATTTGAAAACAATTAGCCAAAGGTCAAGTTTTGACAAAGGCAACAAAACCCTGATTTGGGTTGTTTTTACAACAGAATTGACTGGGTTTGAAACCCAAAGCGACACGACTTTAAGCCGCTGGCACAGCGGCTATCATAGCTTCCAGCTAAAAGTTCCTAAATTAGTACTGGCCGAGCTTCGGGCCACGGTGTAGCCAATCACCTGCGGTGCGCCTTTCGCACAGGCGATCCTGTGACACGCTGCGAGTACATCCCTGTAAGCTCTGCCTCGCCATCCCTGGCTCGGAAGGTCACAGTTCCGCCTGTGCCTGGAATATGGGCGTATTTCTGTGGGCATATAAGCAATTTCAAGTAACGCTATGATTGCAGAATTGCACCGATTCCCGCTCGAAGCGGCCGCAGGGCGTTGATGACAATCGCGTAGCGAGGCATGGATGCCGAAGCAGCGACAGTCGAATCAGGGGCGAGTGTCGCTTAGCGACGAGCTCACGAGCGCGAAACAGGATGTTGAGCTGGATAAGAGTCACATGAATGTGACTCTGAGCGTCTGAAGCGGTAGTTATTTGCGCCATTAGGCCGAGGGGCTTTCGACACCGTGTGGGGCGGCAAGGGAGATCCAAGAGGGGGTTGCTGTTGATCCCCTCTTGGTCGGGTGTGGGGTGAAGCTCCACGACTTTAGGCCGCTGGCACAGCGGCTATCATAGCTTCCAGCTAAAAGTCGCTAATTGGGCCTCCGGCGACGGATGTTTCCCATTGCCTGCCAACACAGGTATAAAAAAGGATGACCTTGGGTCATCCTTTTTAGCAACTTACTGAGTTGATATTAGATCAGAGTCTATCCAGTACCGCTTGGGTGAAGTCTGTGGTGCCATGGGTACCACCGAGATCGCGGGTAGTGCGGTCGCCTTCTTCGATAACCGCAGAAACGGCGGCGCGAATGGCGGCGGCTTTATCTGACATACCCAAGTATTCCAGCATCTGGATAGATGCCAGGATCACTGAAGTTGGGTTCGCCAGGTTTTTGCCGGCAATATCCGGGGCACTGCCGTGAACCGCTTCAAAGATAGCGGCGTTGCTGCCGATATTGGCGCCCGGGGCCATACCCAGACCACCCACCAGACCGGCACAGAGATCAGACAGAATGTCACCGAATAGGTTGGTGGTGACTATCACGTCGAAGTTTTCCGGGTTCATCACCAGCTTCATACAAGTGGCGTCAACAATCATCTCTTCGGTAGTAATGTCCGGATAACGCTGGCTGACTTCACGGGCCACTTTCAGGAACAGGCCTGAAGTTGACTTCATGATGTTGGCCTTGTGGACTATGGTCACCTTCTTGCGACCTTCCTTGCGAGCCAGTTCATAGGCGAAGGTAGCAATCTGCTCGGCACCCTGACGGGTAATGATACTGGTGGCTTCGGCAATGGCACCGTCTTCAGACAGCTTTTGTCCCAGGCCTGAGTACATACCTTCAGTGTTTTCACGCACTGTAATGATGTCTATGTTCTCATATCTGGCTTGGGTGCCCTTGAAGGAAAGCACAGGCCGCACGTTGGCGTACAGGCTGAACTTCTTACGCAGGGTTACGTTGATAGAGGTGAAGCCTTCGCCAACAGGGGTTGTCAGTGGGCCTTTGAGAGTGATACGGTTCTTCTCGATGAGATCCAGCGTGCGCTGAGGCAGGAGCTCACCGTGTTTTTCCAGAGCAGTCAGACCGGCATCGGCAAATTCATATTCAAAGTCGCACCCCGCCTTATCGAGAATTTTAAGGGCTGAGTCGATAATGCTGGGGCCGATCCCATCACCAGGGATCACGGTAATAGTTCTTTTTGACATGGAGAGGTCCTTCCACGGTTGGTCGTTACTGCTATTTATCAGACCATGTCATCGACACGGTTTTCGACTGAGGATCTTGTACTTTAGAACGCCGCTATTCTATACACTTTCAACGCGTTTTCACAGGGAATAGTGAGCAATATCACGCTTTTTTGTGTGGGTTAGCTTGCTAAAGAGCAGGTGCCTGACCATGATGGAACGCCAATAAAATAATAAAGTCTACTTTAGTCTAACAACAATGAAGAAGAGGACGATCTTGAAGTTAACGCCCTTAGCCTCGCTGCTGTTGCTGTCAGCCGGTTTCGCGACCGCTGTCAGTGCCCAGAGCAGCCCCTCACTGACCCTCAAGGATATAATGCAGTTTGAGTCGATTACCGATCAGGTTCTAGACCCACAAGGCAAGGTGCTGGCCTACAGTGTCGCGCCGGATCGCGGCGACAGCCGTGGTGTGGTCAAGTCACTGGCCAATACCAAGGTTTATGATGTCGCCGGTGGCTCCAAGCCGCAGTTGTCAGCCGATGGCCGTTACACTGCCTTTACTCTGGCGCCTTCGCTGCTCGAATCGGAAAAGCTTGCCCCCAAGGCGCGCAAGAAGCTGAAAAATGGTTTGTTGCTGCAGGATAACACCACAGGTGAGCAGCGCCGCTTTGAGCGGGTCAAGTCTTATGCCTTCAGCGAAGACGGCACTTTGCTGGCTATCTGGTATGAAGCCGATGAAGAAAGCAAAGAGAGCGCAGAGGCAAACGGCATTGATGCCAAAGAGGCCTCAGCCCAAGCCGCCACTCAAGCATCCGCCTCTGAGGCTCCAGTAGCCAAAACGCCGAAACTGGATGCCGGTAGCAGTTTCGAGCTGTTGTCGCTGGCAAGCGGTAAGTCACAGCGTTTCGAGCATGTGACCGCCTGGCAACTGGCTTATAACGGCAGCGTGCTGGCACTGGCGCAAAACGACAGTGCCAGTAATAGCCACAGCATCTCTGTGCTCGATACCCGCAGCTTTGAACTCAAATCGGTCAGCAGCCAAGCCGACAAGCAGTTTGGCGCCCTGGCACTGAGCCGTGATGGCCGCTATCTTGCCTATACCCGAGGTGATGCGGCGCTGGATGCGAATGAGCGCCCCTATGCCTTGTCTCTCTACGACAGAGAGTCGGGCAAACTGAGTCAGATTTTGCCGAGTAAGGGCGACAGCAAGGGTTGGCTCATTAATCGTCATGCCAAGCTGAGCTTTTCGGCCGACGGTGAGCGGCTGTTCTTCGGTCGGGTGCCCGAGATAAGCAAGCAGCTGCAAATTCCCAAGGTGGAGCAGAGCAGCGACCTGTACGACACCGCGCTGGTCAGTGCCCAGCGGGATCTACGCCTCTGGCATGGGGATGATCCGCTGATCAAGCCCAACGAAGTCAAACAGTATGAAAAAGAGCAGAGCCGCACCTATCTGGCTGTGCTGCATCTTGGTTCGCGCAACCTGGTGCAACTGGCCGACCGCAAGGTGCCGGACATTGAGTTGAGCGAACACAAGCGGGTGCTGCTGGGGAGCTCGGATATTCCCTATCGCAAGATGATCACCTGGGCCGGTTTCTATCGGGACTTTTTCCTGGTGGATATCAATACAGGTCACAAGACCCGGGTATTGACCCAACAGCCAAGCAACAGTGCGCCAACCCTGTCACCGGCAGGTAAATACCTGGCCTTTTATCAGCAGGGCGGCATCTATCTCTATGATGTGGCCAGCGGTCGCAAACATAACCTCAGCAGCAAGCTCAAGGTCAGCTTCGCCGACGAAGATCATGATTATCCATCTGCGGCGCCCGGCTATGGCTTCGGCCCTTGGCTCGAGGATGACTCAGGCCTGCTGGTGTACGACAAATACGATATCTGGCAATTTGATACCCGCTCCCACGATGGCTTTATGCTGACAAGCGGCGAGGGCCGTAAGCAGCAGTTAAGTCTGCGTATTGAAGCACTGGCCCAGCCAGACAAGGCTTATCCGGCCACAGTGGCGCGCAACCAGGCTGTGTTGCTGCAGGGCTATAGCCACAAGACCAAGGCCGACGGTTTTTACCGTGCGGTTATCGGCCGGGCTCAGCTGACGCCGCTGCTTGCCAACGACAACAAGCTGTCTGTGCTGGCCAGGGCCGACAAGGGTGATACCTTGCTGTTCAGTCAGGAGCGTTATGACAGCTATCCGGATCTCTACAGCTCGGCTTTGCTTGAACCGGCCAAGGCGGTCAAACAAACTGACTTTGATGCCCAGCGCCGCAAATTGCCCTGGGGCAAGTCAGAGCTGGTGCACTGGCGTGACGGTGATGGCCGTGAAATGGACGGCGTGCTAATCAAGCCTGCCAACTATCAAAGTGGCAAGCGTTATCCTGTGTTGGTGTATTTCTACCGCTTTATGAGCGATCGCCTGCACGCCTTCCCGGACATGAAAATCAATCACAGGCCCAATTTTGCCTGGTATGCCGCCGATGATTACGTCATCTTCCTGCCGGATATTCGCTTTGAAGTCGGCTATCCCGGTATCAGTTCTGTTAAGGCGTTGACCGCCGGAGTGCAGAAGCTTATCGACATGGGGATTGCCGATCCGGATGCAGTGGGTATTCAGGGCCACTCCTGGGGCGGTTACCAGACAGCCTTTGCCGTGACCCAGACCAATATCTTCAAGGCCGCAGTCAGTGGTGCCCCGGTAAGCAATATGACCAGTGCCTACAGCGGCATACGTCACGGCACCGGCCTTGCCCGTCAGTTCCAGTATGAAACCGGCCAGAGCCGTATCGGTGAAAGTTTGATGCGCGCGCCGCAGAAATACATAGAAAACTCCCCTGTGTTTTATGTCGACCGCATTCAAACGCCGATGATGATTATGTTCGGTGACAAAGACGATGCCGTGCCTTGGGAGCAAGGGGTTGAACTGTACCTGGCAATGCGCCGCGCCGGAAAAGATGTGGTCTTGCTGCAGTATCAGGACGAGCCGCACCATTTGAAGAAGTATCCCAACAAGCTGGATTACAGTGTGCGGATGAAAGACTGGTTCGATCATTACCTCAAGGGTGCCAAGGCCCCCGAGTGGCTTGAAAAGGGCGAAGCCTATCGCGAGCCCAAGGCGGAAGACTGAACTTTCTTGCTGGCAAAATAACTCACAGAGGCGGCCTAATTGGTCGCCTTTTTTTATAGGGTAGGGGCTGGCGATGTGGAGGGGATTCTTCAGTCGGTTCTGGATGTAAAGTGTTGTTTTTCGTGAGAGGGAAGGAGGGTGTTCAATATTCTGTGTCAGCCTGTCATAGCTGCCGTTATTCGGGTTGAGCTGGGGCCTTGGGTAGCACTTGCTGCGGCGAATGTTGCTGCAGATATTGCTGGTAAGTGTCTTCGCCCCAGGCCAGCAGTTGACCATTTTCGAATAGCAGTGGGGTGCATTCATCTTTGGTGGTCTTACCGTCTGATTTACTGTGATGGGTGCGGTAGAAGAGGACCTGCAGTGAATGACCATAGGTTTGCTTGGCTTCGCTGAAGTCGGCTTTGCCCAGGGTTTGGGTGACTTCTGCCTGTGTTTGCCCCAGTTGCAGGGCGGAGATCATAGACTGGTTATAGGTTTGCCTGTCTTCCCAGCTCATGTCTTCCGGCTTTGGCTCGTAGAAGATAATGACCACGGCAACAAAGGCCAGGTAGGCGAGAAAGATGCTGCCGATAACGAGAGGTGCCTTATTTTTCATATTGTTATTCCGTTTTATTGCTCAATCTGGGTTTACTCAAGAGCAAGACAGTTCACTCTGTATTGAGTGGTATAAGATACTCGCGACAGTATTAGTGTAAACAGTGTGTTTGTAATATGTTTTGTTTGTGGGTGTCTTCTTTAGATTGAAAATAGGCATAGAGCACTTCAGCAATGCTATCCAGTTCGTCTCTTGTACCTATGTCTATCTCGGCATACAGATTTTCACCTGGCTTGTAGGGTTTTTAATACGCTCAACCCCGAACGGCTCTATTGAAGAGAGGATGTCGGCGCAAGGTTTAGCAAAGAACAGGCGAGGGCACTGGGCAAAATCCACCACCAGATCTGGCCCCAATTCCGCTGAGCGTTGGGGGGGCTTTTATCAGCCAGTTCCGTTCCAGATAGAATTAGCGGCGGTGGAAAATCAGCTAGTCATTCATATTTGTATATGTCATTAAACCGTTTGGCCGGGAATGCAGTATATCCGTTGGAAGAGGATTGTTAAAAATAATTAGCAGCCAATAAGGCTGCCAAGGGTTTAGGCGTTTAGATCGTTTGCACTCAAGCCGATATTTGAGCCCGGTTCGCTATTTCTGTGTCTGTTTGGGGTTGGTCTGCAGGGGCTGTATATGTTGCTGCAGATATTGCTGATAAGTGTCCTCGCCCCAGGCCTGGAGTCGGCCATCTTTAAACAATAGTGGGGTGCATTCGTCTTTGGTGGTCTTGCCGTCTGATTTGACATGCTGGGTGCGGTAGAAGAGCACTTGCAACGACTGACCATGGGTTTGCATCGCTTCGCTGAAATCGGCTTTGCCCAGGGTTTCAATGGTTTGTTCCAGTGTCTGCCCCAGTTGTAATTCAGTGACCTTGGACAGGTTATAGGCTTGCCTGTCTTCCCAGCTCATCTCTTCGGGTTTAGGTTCATAGAAGAGGATGACCACGGCAACAAAGAGCAGATAGGCGACAAAGATGCTGCCGATAATCACAGGGGCTTTACCTTTCATACGGTTTTTCCATTTTATTGCTTAATTTGAGCGTTGAGAGTCTTAGCTTTCTTTGACTCTATACTGGTTCAAGCGAATATTAAGTTCGAGATCGGTGCGTAGTTTTGCCAAGCGATAGCTGAGGCGCGCCATCTCCTTGCCCTCGGTTAATTTCTTGGCTTGTTTGGCTCCCAGAGTATCGAGCGCATTGTAGACATTGGCCAGAGTGCGAAAGCTTCTGAGCAGTTCACCGGCCGTCTTGGGACCTATTCCCTGAATACCGGGGATCTTATTACCGCTGTCGCCGCTGAGGGCCATAAAGTCCAGCAATTGGCTCTGCTCTATGTCGAGTTTCTGCTCCAGTGCGGCAATATCCATGGCAGCGCCATTGAAATGATCCCACAGCAGTAAACGCGGTAACCTCAGCTGGCAAAAGCCCTTGTCGGTAGAGACAATAATCGCTTCACCACCGCGCAGGCACAACTTGCTGGCCAAGGTGGCGATAACATCATCGGCTTCCGATAGCGCATTGATGGAGCCGATGCCCGCTTCGGCCAGTGCCTGTTTCAGTGCCGGCAGGCCATCGGCCAAGGCTTGGGGCATAGGTTTGCGGCCTTTTTTGTAATCAGGATACAGGCGTTTGCGCCAGGATTCCTCATCGCCGTCCCAGACTATGGCCACGTGGGTGGGGCTGTGCTGGCGAATAAGCTTCTGGCAGGCATTGCGGCTGCGCTCGGTCAGCCCTTGCATGTCGGCTTCATCCGGCTGCGCCGCATGCAGGCGGCGCACCAGATTCATGCCATCGATAATCAGCAGTCGGTTCATTTCATTATTTGATAACAGGGAACATAGGCGGTGCCAGGTAACTTCATTCTTTGCTGGCTGACAAAGGCGCCCAGTAATTTATCCATCAAGGCCATCAGCTCGGGGTCACCCTTGAGCTTGAATGGACCATGATGCTCGATGTTTTTCATGGTTTCGGCTTTGACGTTGCCCGCGACTATGCCGGAAAACGCCTTGCGTAAGTTGGCCGCCAGCTCAGCCTTGTTGCTCTGGAAGTGCAGGTTGAGGTTTTCCATCACTTCATGGGTGGGTACAAAGGGCAACTGGAATTCCGGCTCGATTTTGAGGCTCCATTGGTATTGGTAGGCATCACCGGTTTGCTTGCGGTGACGTTTAACCTCTTCCATCCCGGCACGCATGATACGCGCGACCTGGGGGGCGTCGTCTATGATGATTTGGTATTTCTGCTGCGCCTGCTCGCCAAGGGTGGCGCCGATAAAGGCATCGATTTCGCGGAAGTAGGCTTCGCTTTCTCTGGGGCCGGAGAGCACCAGCGGGAAGGGAATATCGGCATTTTCGCGGTTGAGCAAAATACCAAGCAGGTAGAGCAGTTCTTCTGCGGTGCCGGCACCGCCGGGGAAAATGACTATGCCGTGCCCCAGACGCACAAATGCCTCCAGACGTTTTTCAATATCCGGCAGAATCACCAGTTCATTGACTATCTGGTTGGGCGGCTCGGCGGCGATAATGCTCGGCTCGGTCAGGCCTATGTAACGGGCGTTATGAATACGCTGCTTGGCATGGCCGATTGCGGCGCCCTTCATTGGCCCCTTCATGGCACCTGGGCCACAGCCGGTACAGATATCCAGCATTCTCAGCCCCAACTGGTAGCCTACCTCTTTGGTGTATTTGTATTCGGTATCGTTTATTGAGTGGCCGCCCCAGCAGACCACCACATTGGGATCCTGCATCGGGGTAATGGCTCTGGCGTTTCTCAGAATGTCGAACACCACGTTGGTGATGTGGCTGGCATTGGTGAGGTTGATGTGTTTCAGACCATCGTATTTGTTGCTGACATAGATGATGTCCCTTAGCACGGCAAACAGATGTTCCTGAATGCCGACAATTATCTGCTCATCGACAAAGGCGCTGGCCGGCGGGTTGACCAGCTCCAACTTGATACCACGCTCCCGGCGCAGCACATTGATTTCAAAGTCCTGGAATTGTTCAAACAGTTCTTTGGCATTATCAGTCTGCTGCCCCGAGGCCAAAACGGCTAAAGAGCAGTTGCGGTAGAGTTGGTAAAGGTCACTCTTGGCACTCTGTTTGAGGCGGTCTGCCTCCAGTTGCGACAGTTGGTCCATACTGCCGCGGGGACTGATCCTGACTATCATGACGACTCCTTGAGCTGAAACCGGAGTCATTGCGGTCAATCTATAATGACTCTGTCACGGCTTTCATGTTTGGCTTTGTAGAGGGCCGCATCGGCACGTTCGAAGGTTTCCTGGATGTGTTCGCCATCCAATATCTGCGCGGCCCCTATGGATACTGTAACTGTAATACGCTGATTTTTAAATTTAAAAGGAATATTTTTAATTTTTTCGCGCACCCTGTTCAATAGTTGTTCTATATCCTTGGGGGAAACATCCGGAATGATGAGAACAAACTCCTCACCGCCGTAACGGGCAACAAACTCAGTATCACGCAGGGAGTTCTTCAACGCCATGGCGATAACCTGCAGTGTTTTGTCACCTGTGGTATGACCAAAGCTATCGTTGATGGATTTGAAGTGATCTATGTCGGCTACCGCCAGCCACAGGGGCTGTTTATTGCGCTGGAAGTGGCGGTATTCCTGCTCCATCCGCTCCTCCATGGCTGCACGGTTGGGCAGTTGGGTGAGGGTATCGAGCATGTTGAGCTTTTGCTGTTCAAACAGCCTTTCTTTATAGGTGGTGGCTTCGCTGGAGAGGTCGTTCAGTTCTTTACGCATAATCTCTATCGACTTGCGTAGCAAGGCTTGCTCTCTCTGCTCCAGCGCTTCTTTACGGGCGAGGCTGGCACGAATGGTGGCCAGTTGTTCGCTGATCTGTTGTTTTAGCTCGGTGATGTCATCAATATCTACCAGTGATGCGCCAACATTGTCTACCTGGGCGTTGAGCTCGCGATTCAGTTGGTTCTTGAGCTGATGGCTGCGCTGGGACTGATTGTAAGAATCGCTGACCACTTCCCGTACGGCACTCAGGGCATCGTTGAGGGCAAACAGAAACTCCTGCGAGGCGGTTTTTTCGCGGGCAATGTTGTCCAGCAGCAGTGAGAGTATCGTTTGATAGGCTTCCAGCAGAGCCTCGACATCTATCTCGGCCGAGGCCAACAGCTCTTTGATCACCAAAACCTGATCACGCTGATCTTTGCGAAACTCTATATTGGATATCATCTGCGCCAATTCATGGCCAAGCTGCCTGTGTTTAGGCAAGACAGCAATGGGAGATTCTGATTCAAATTGGCTTTCGAGCAGTTGCTCATAAAAGCCCACCAGTTGCTCGACCTTTGGAATATAGTCCCAGACGGTATGAAAAGGTTTGCCCAGCTCCTGCTTGAAATAGCTGACCTCTTTCTTGAGGCGTTCGGGCATGGAGTCGACTCGTTGCAATTGACGGCTGAATTTGCTCAGACTGGAGCGGCCTTCTTCGAGTTGACCCATCACATGATGGTACTGTCCCTTGAGTAGACGTTCGACATCGACCAGATCCAGCAGGACATCATCAATACGCTCATAGGTTCCCAGGTTATGTCTAAGCTTGGCCAGTTTATTATCCAGCTCCAGACTTTGTCCCTTACAGGCCAGACTGAGATGACCAATAAACTGCAGTAACGCCTGCAGTTTGGCATTTCTGTCTTCATTCATTTCATCCAACGCGGCTTTGGTAGAGTGTAATTTCTGTTTCAGTACACCCAGTTGCGACACCGTTGCGTTTGAGTCCTTCATTCCTGTTATTTTCCTTCGATGCGCGATCGAATCAATCGTCGGGTCATCAGAGGCTTGATTTCTTATGACGCCGGTTCCAGACACTTCTAAATGGTATCGCAATCCGGCCGGAGTGCAAATCTGCCATCTAGTTGTTGAGACAAAGTTTTGTCGTTTAGATCAAATTATTGACACATGTTCGCTTCTGGACGGTTGGAGTACCTCCGGCCAGTGGATCTTATCTTTCTCACCATTGGTTTCTACTCTTATCAGGCCGCGGATAATGCTCTTTTGCAGTTGCAGATAGAGCGGGGCTGAGAAGATGGCAGCCGGGGTGAAGTCCAGAGTACTGAAACCGACATAGCTGCCTTGGTTATTCTGCAAACTGATGGCTCCGGCAAGGGCCATCTGAGTGGTTTCAACCAGGGTTTCAAGAGACAATTTAACATCCGGGTTAGCCAATAGTGGCAGCGGAATATACCCCAGGGCCAGTCTTGGGGTTTGCCCCTGGAATTGCCATTCGCTAAGTTGATGGTAAAGCTGTGCCGGTCTGGTTTCTTCGGTAAGAGTCAGGGCAAATAGGCCGGGTCTGAGCAGGAATACCTTGGCACCTGTAGTAGCGGTAATCTCCTCAGCCTGTTGCGCGAGTCTCGGCGCCGCCAGGCTGTTGCCCAAGGTGAGGTCGCTGTTGAGCTCGTTCTCAAGAGATAGTAGCGCCAGTCCCTTGGTTTTACTCGAAATATTGCCAAGCAGAGCGCGATAACCGGGCAGGCCAGTTATGGGTTCCAGCTGCATTTTCGTTTTCAGGGCCTGGTTGGTTTTTGCCATACGTTTACGCAATTTATATTGCTGCATCGTCAGTGCCAGCAACAGTAGACTGCACCCCAAGCTGACCACCAGCAAGATATTACGGGTATGCAATGAATCTTGTTGTTGTAGCTTTTCCTGCCTGAGTTGACTTACTTCCAACTTCAATTTTTGCTCTGTGACAGCAGAGGAGCTGACATCCGAGTTGGCATTCCGTTCTTGTTCCAGCAGCTGTTGTTGTAGTTGGAGGCTTTGCTCCTGAGAGAGCAAAGCCTGTTGATATTGTCCCAGCGCCTTGTAAGCATAGGTTTGATGACCCAGAGCTTCAATCTGCTCTTGTGGTAACGCCAATAATTTAGCCAGTCGCAGTGCTTCTGTGGCGTGCTGCATAGTTAAAGGCCAATCCTCTATGGCGCGCGTTACTTCAGCTATCAGCATCTCATTGTAAACAAGGTAATGATTGCTTTTTCTGTCTTTGAATATTGCGTTGGCCTGAAACAGGTAATCGAGGGCGACCTGATGGTCGTTCAAATTGAAGTAAGCTTCCCCCAGGTTGTGGAAGTTTAACCCCTGGGCGATAAAGTTTTTCAGCTCGGCATCAAGCTGCTGGGCATTGAGGTAGTAGTCTATTGCTTTATTCCATTCGCCTGTATTGGCATATACCATGGCGATAACCGTCATGGTATGGGATAGAAAAGAGCCTGAACCCATAGCCGTATAGGCATCGGCTGCTCCATGAGCAAACTCCAGAGCCTCGTCCCACTGCTCCATATCCCGATAGAGCTTGGCCAGGTTCAGCTGCAGTAGCGCCTTCTGATTGGGATGGTTATAACGGCTGGCCAAGCGGAAAGCTTCGGTGTAGTGCTGCAGCGACTTGGTCTGCTGATCGTTCACATTATAGTATTTGCCCAACGCCGCCTCGGCATTGGCTATCAGGTAATCATTTCTTAGTTGGTAGGCGGTATCTCTGAGCTGGTTGTAGGCGTTCAGAGAGGGGATAGGTTGTTTGGCTATCAGGTTCACTGTACCCAGATCTTCATAGATGACATACCTGAGTAATTGACTACGTTTGTCTTCTGCTTCGCCCAACTGCTCGAGCGCCTGTTGGTTGAGTGCGACAGTTTGTTGATACTGTTGATCAACCCGACCAAGATAACGACCTTCCAAGTTATAGAGAGCGGCTTTTTCATAGTCGCTGCGGGCAATTATCTTTAATAGTTCAATGATTTCCAGTGCCTGTTCCAGCCGGCCCGGAACCAGCACTTGAGCATCCAGATCCAGTCGCGCCAACAGGATAAGCTGGTTTATCAATTGTCCCGATGTATAGCCCAATTCAGATGCGCTGGTCTGAAACTCTTCAAGAGAAAGATATTGCAGTGATTTTGGTATTGAACTGACCACAGTGCTATGGAGTTGCCTGGGCTGCTCTCTGAAATTTATCTCTATATCATCCAATTCATCGGCGTGCGCCAGACCCACAAGCAGCATGGATGCGATGAAGATAACCCTGAAAAAGTACATATATTTGCCTTTGTCCCTTTCTTTGGGGACTTAATTGTTAGCTTTTATTAGCAACGGGTGAGGTGAACTCCCCGAATTGTTATACTCGGCCGATTTTATAACAACAATGACATAAGAAGGAATTACGAGTGAAATCCGCTGTTTTGTCAATCATATCTTACTCTTCCCTACTGACAACACTGGGCTGGACATCTTCAGCTTTGGCTGACATTGATTATCAGATAAATCTGAAAAGTCCCGAACATCATTTGGCTCAGGTTGATGTTACTTTTCCGCAACATTCCGGGCAACAGCTCAAGGTTAATCTGCCGGTTTGGCGTACCGGCAAGTATCAGGTATTGCCGCTGGCGGACGGGGTTCGTCGTTTTCATGCCTCGGACGAGCAGGGCAATAGCCTGCCTTGGAAACGCAGTGCCAGCGGTGAGTGGACTGTGGCTTTATCCAAGCCGACTGCGGTCACAGTTAGCTATCAGCTCTACGCCAATGAGTTGGGGCAAAGAGTCAGGCATATTGATGCCAGTCATGCGTTTCTGGATGCCAGCGGCGTATTCATGTACAGCCCTGATTTTCGTCAGGAGCCTGTCAAGGTAACACTGGATGTGCCGAGCGATTGGCGCAGTTACTCGGGGATGGCCGCGGGTGATAAGCCTCATTCGTTTGTGGCTGCCAACTATGATGTGTTGGTCGACTCGCCGATTGAAACCGGGCTTAGCCAACATCGCGCCTTCAAGGCCGACGGCAAACAGTATGAGCTGGTGGTTTGGGGCGAGGGCAACTATGACCTGGCGCAGATAGAGGCCGATCTGGGTAAGTTGTCCGCTACGGCAGCGGCCATTTGGGACGACTATCCCTTCGAGCGCTATGTTTATATGGTGCACGCCACCTCGGGAGCCCGCGGCGCCACCGAACATTTGAACTCAACCATTATCCAGCTGCCCAGATTCAACTTCCGTGAGCGCCAGGACTATCTGCGTTTCATCAGCACGGCTTCCCATGAATTTATTCATACCTGGAACGTCAAGGCCTATCGCCCGGAGGGACTGGTGCCCTACGACTACCAACAGGAGAATATGACAGAGCTGTTGTGGATGGCGGAAGGTTCTACCAGCTATTTTCAAAACCAGTTGTTGCTGCGTGCCGGGATCATGACGCCTAAAGAGTTTATGGAAGACCTGGCCAAGCGGGTCAATGCCAATCAGCATAAGCCGGGGCGGGAAATTCAGTCGGTGGCCGAAGCCAGCGCCGGTCAATGGGTCAGCACAGGCGGCGATTACGCCATCAACCACAGTGTGAACATCTACTCAGAAGGTTACCTGACTTCGTTGGCACTGGACTTCTCACTGCTGCAGGACACAGATAAAGAGGTGTCCTACCGGGATGTGCACCGAAGTCTCTATCGTGAGCATAAGGTTCCCAAGGGGTACAATGTCACGGATGTGAAACGTATTTTGAAAAACTTATCCGGCAAGGACTATGAGCCTTGGTGGCAGAGCCATGTCAATGCCCCCTTGGTGCTGGACTTTGACAAACTGCTGAGTCAGGCAGGGCTTAAGACCGCCTATGGCAAAGACAGTAAGGAGCAGGCCTTTGCCGGTATGACCCTCACCTCAGGCTCTTTGGTGTTACAAAGTGTTGAGCGTGGTGGTCCGGCTTGGCAGGCGGGCATAGTCGCCGGCGATCAGTTGCTGGCTATCAATGGCTTGAAAGTCAGCGCCGAAGGTTATGGCAAACGTTTGGCCGACTTTGACGCAGGTGATGAGTTGACTGTGACTTTGTTTCACGACGATAAGCTCATAGAGCGGCGTGTGACTTTGGCTTCAGAGCAATCCGGCAAGCTGCAAATTAAGCCCAAGGAAAGCGTCAGCCGCGCCCAGAAAGCCTTCTTCAAGGCTTGGCTCGGTATAGACTGGCCGTTTGACGCTCAGGGTAACTATACATCCTGAGTCTGATAAGTCCTGAATCTGATTGTCCAGAAAACGCCGGCGCATCTTCAGGTGCGCCGGTGTTTTTTATGGCGTCTATTTTATCTCAGCGCAGGGGACTTCAGCCTTGGAGCTTGCTGACCAAAGCTGAGGCAGACTCTAATGCCGTTCACACTAAGTGAACGGCATTACGCCATCAGGCGTCTTTTCTACTTGGAGATAGGGATTACAGGCTATCTTCAACGCCGCCCAGGGCATCGACCAGAGCCAGCATCAGCGCAACCAGTTCGCTGCTCATCAGCTCAAAGTCAGCGTCCAGTTTGGCCAGCGGATCCTCACCGGCAACATCATCGGTGGCGGCGCGGAACTCTTCCGAGAACTTGAGGCGACGCAGTCCGGCATCGGATTGCAGCACAAAGGCGATGGACTGACCGAAGTGCAGTGCCAGTTTATGCACCTGCTTGCCGGTTTCCAGGTGAGCCAGTACTTCCTCTTCGCCGAGATCCTGCTGCTTGAAGCGCACGGTTGCGCCATCATCGGCGGCAGACTTGAGCTCAGCTTCATCCTGAATGGTGAAGGGGGCTGGGGCATTGCCTTGCTTGAGCCATTCGGTCATTTGCACTTCAATCGGTGTCTTGGTGCTCATTGGCACCACAGGCAGGCTGCCGAGTGCCTTACGCAGCAAGGCCAGCAGTTCTTCGGCCTTGGCGGCGCTGGAGCTATCTACCAGGATCAGTTGCTCATCCAGCAGCAACAGCGCCTTGATTTGGCTGCGACGGGAGAAGGCTCTTGGTAACAGTGTGGTGGTGATTTCATCCTTGAGCGCATCTTTCTCTTTCTTGGTCAGCTTGCGGTTTTCTTCCTCTTCCAGCAGCGACACCTTTTCTTCCAGCGCTTCCTTGATGACCTGAGAAGGCAGCAACTTCTCCTCTTTGGTGGCACAGATGAGGTGACGGTTATTGGCGCTGTGAACCAGGGTGTGCCCCAGTTTGCCCAAAGCCTTGGAAAAACCGAACTTGCTGATGTCCTGACTGGAGCAGGGAGAAAAGGTGAAACCCTCAAGGGCAGTCTCCAGTGCCTCTATATCGGTAGAAAATGGTTTGTTGAAACGATATACGGTGAGATTTTTAAACCACATGACAGGCGCTCTTTGAAAAATAAAGCCGCAGTGTAAGGCATGAAATCCTCAAGGTAAACCCGCCCCGTTAGCACAGATTTTTCAACCCGGGAAAGATTTAACCAAAATGTCATATGGTGTATTGCTTGTCGCTAGCCCGCGTGGTTAAGGGCTTTTGCCTTTTTTAAGGAGATTCTAAAGGCATAATGAATCTGGCAGGTTAAAAGATGAAATAAAACTGCAACAGACTCGTTGCACACTTTCGCTCGTTCCAAACCAATAACCAAGACGAAGAGAACGTCGAAAGGAATTAATGATGAATGCATTTTGCAAAACACTACTCGCTTCAGCCATAGCTTCAGTCTCTCTGGCCTCTGCCCACGCTGCCGAGCCGCTGACCGTTTACGGCAAGTTGAATGTTACTGTTCAGTCAAATGACGAAGCTGCTGCTGACGATTCTGAAACTGCGGTTCAAAGCAATGCCTCTCGTTTTGGCGTGAAAGGCGAATTCGATCTGGGTAACGATCTGGCTGCATTCTACACAGTGGAATATGAGGTAGATACAGGTAATGATGCCAAAGATAACTTCTTGGCTCGTAATCAGTTTGTTGGTTTGAAAGGTAACTTCGGTGCTGTCTCTGTGGGTCGTAATGACACCATGTTGAAAGTCGCTCAAGGTAAAGTTGACCAGTTCAACGACCTGTCAGGCGACCTCAAGAGCCTGTTCAAGGGTGAAAACCGTATTGAGCAAACTGTAACTTACCTGTCACCTTCATTCGGTGGTTTCAAAGTTGGTGCCACTTATGCTGCTGAAGCTGCCAAGTCACAGGGTGGTGAAGATGGGTTCTCTATTGCTGCCATGTACGGTGACAAGGATCTGAAAAAGAGCGCAGTATTCGCCTCTGTTGCTTATGACTCAGAAGTTAAGGGCTACGATGTCCTGCGCGCCACAGTACAGGCCAAGCTGGCCAACTTCGTTCTGGGTGGTATGTTCCAGCAGGAAGAGAAGTCCGTCGATGGTGACAGCAAGAACGGTTACCTGTTGAGCGCGGCGTACAAGATTGATGCAGTGACTCTGAAAGGTCAGTGGCAGGATATGGAAGATAAGGGTGATTCCTGGTCTATCGGTGCTGACTACAAGCTGGGTAAGCCAACCAAGCTGTTTGCCTTCTACACCAATCGCTCCATGGAAAATGTGGATGATGATGACAAGTACATAGGTGTTGGTCTGGAGCACAAGTTCTAAGTCAGGCCATGATGCATTGAAGGAGAATCTGGGCTCAGTGTTGAGCATTTAAACCAGGATCTTATGGAAAAGCTGAAAATCCGATGACCAGTGTCATCGGATTTTCTATTTTACGAAGCAGCCTTCATATCAACCGCGCAACAGGCACATTTGCTCGGTGAAATCGTTGTTTCAAGTTGAGCTGAAAACTGAAATTCAAAGGTTTAGTTTGCCAACGCCTTGAGTTTATAGATTAAGTCCAGCGCCTCTCTCGGGCTGAGTTCATCCGGATTCAGTCTGCCAAGCAGAAGTTCAAGCTCAGATGGCGGTGTTTCCAGTTGCAGTGTGGCCTGTGCCTGAACATGGGGTGCCTGACCGTGATCGCGACTTTCAAGTTGTTGCAGTTTCAATTTGGCGGCCTTGATCACCGAGGCCGGAACACCGGCCAGTGAAGCAACCTGCAAACCATAGCTCTTGCTGGCGGCTCCTTCTTGCACTGCGTGCATAAAGACTATGCTGTCGCCATGCTCCATGGCATCCAGATGTACATTGGCAACCTGGGGCATCAATTCTGCTAACTGAGTCAGCTCGAAGTAATGGGTGGCAAACAGTGTCATGGCGCCCAGTCGCTGGGCCAGATACTCTGCCGCCGACCAGGCCAGTGACAAGCCGTCATAGGTGGAGGTGCCGCGGCCAATCTCATCCATCAGCACCAGGCTCTCTGCGGTCGCATTGTGGAGAATATTGGCCGTTTCTGTCATTTCCACCATAAAGGTGGAGCGGCCCGAGGCCAGATCGTCCGAGGCGCCGATACGGGTGAAGATCCTGTCAACAGGCCCCAGAATCGCCTTATCTGCCGGCACAAAGCTGCCGATATGTGCCATCAGGGTGATCAGCGCCACCTGACGCATGTAAGTGGACTTACCGCCCATATTGGGGCCTGTGACCACCAACATTTTACGCTCAGGGCTAAGGGTTACCGGGTTGGCGATAAAGGGAGCCTGGCTGACTCGCTCAACTACTGGGTGACGCCCGGCTTCAATATGTATGCCCGGCTTATCGCTCAACTCCGGTTGGTGGTAGTTGAGGCTGTCGGCCCGCTCGGCAAAGTTGCTCAGTACATCCAACTCGGCCGCCGCCATGGCAAAGGCCTGCAGTTCGCTGAGCTTGGGCAGCAGGAGATCGAACAGCTCGTCCCAAAGCTGTTTTTCCAGTGCCAGCGCCTTGCCCTGACTGGAAAGCACTTTCTCTTCATACTCTTTCAGTTCTGGGATGATATAGCGCTCGGTGTTTTTCAATGTCTGGCGTCTTTGGTAGCTCAGAGGCACCAGTGCCGACTGGCCGCGGGAAACTTCGATATAGTAGCCGTGTACCCGGTTGAAGCCGACTTTCAGGGTGGCTATTCCCGTTTGCTCTTTTTCCCTGACTTCCAACTGTTGCAGATAGTCACTGGCGCCTTCACTAAGGCGGCGCCATTCATCCAGTTCGGCATGATAACCATCGCGGATCACGCCGCCATCACGAATAAGTACCGGCGGGTTGTCGACAATCGCCCGCTCCAGCAGCGCGAGCTCTTCAGGGAATTCACTGAGCTGACGTTTCAAACGGCCAAGCTCGGGGCTTTGGGTATTTGCCAATAGTTGCTGCAGTTGCGGCAACAGCGCCAGCGCTTGTCGCAGACGGGCAAAGTCTCTCGGGCGGGCGCTTCTCAGAGCCAGGCGCGCCATGATCCGCTCCACATCACCAAGCGCCTTTAGGTCGTCATGCAACGGCTCGAACAGGCCGCTGGCAATCAACTCTGCCACAGCGGTTTGCCGCAGGCCAATCTGTTGATGGTCTCTGAGTGGCTGATGGATCCAGCGCTGTAACATCCTGCTGCCCATGGGGGTGGCGGTTGCATCCAGCACCGAAGCCAAAGTATTGTCCCGGCCACCGGCAAGGTTCACCGTCAGTTCTAGATTCCGCCGGGTGGCAGCATCCAACACTATACTGTCGCTCTGGTTAAAGCGGGTAATGGCATTGATATGGGGCAGAGCGGTGCGCTGGGTATCTTTGACATACTGCATTAGGCAGCCGGCCGCCTGCAGTGACAGCCTGGCGTCTGTTATGCCAAAACCACGCAGATCTTTGGTGCCGAATTGATCCAGCAACAATCGCATGCTGGTATCCAAGTCAAACTCCCACTCGGGACGACGGCGTTTGCCCTTGATGCCGGCAATCAGGCTTTGTTGGGAAAAGTCTTCGCTGTAGAGCAGCTCGGCCGGTTTGGTGCGTTGCAGCTCGGCCTCCAATGATTCAAGGGTGGCCAGCTCGGCAATCACAAAACGGCCGGAGGCCACATCCAAGGTGGCGTAGCCAAAACCGTTCTTGCCTTCGTAGACGGCGGCCAGCAGGTTATCCTGACGTTCTTGCAGCAGCGCTTCATCGGTGAGAGTTCCGGGAGTCACTATGCGCACTACTTTGCGCTCGACCGGCCCTTTGGACGTGGCCGGATCACCAATCTGCTCACAGATGGCAACCGACTCACCGAGCTGCACCAGCTTGGCTAGATAGCCCTCCACCGCATGATAAGGAATACCTGCCATAGGAATAGGATCGCCACCACTCTTGCCTCTGGCCGTCAGTGAAATACCCAAGAGCTCGGAGGCTTTTTTGGCATCATCGTAAAACAGCTCGTAAAAGTCCCCCATGCGATAAAACAGCAGCATTTCGGCATGCTGCGCCTTCATCGATAGATACTGGCGCATCATAGGGGTGTGTTTTTCCAAATCCGGGTTATCCATAGGCGTAATCACTGCATTCATGGGAGCTTTCAGATATTTCCTTGACTGTGTTTCCAAGAGCGGTTGCCCTTTTTCAATGGCGCCAATAGTATCAGTTATTCATCACTGAGCCAGTCGTGGGCGGGGAAATTTTACGCCTTCGGTCACAAGTGATTGATCAGCAAGCGGCCTTTAAATAAATTACCGCCAGCACTTGATACTGTATGATTGTACAGTATACTAGGTGGCAGATTGGTATTTACCCCAAAGCTCTGAATAAAGGGGCGGCAACATAGATTTCAGGCGACGTATTACGCCGCAATCAAGAGGGAACAGGAATGAAAATAGATCCAAACAAAGAGAAGGCGCTTAACGCAGTTCTGGGACAGATAGAGAAGCAGTTCGGTAAAGGTTCTATCATGAAACTGGGTGAAGACAGAACCATGGATGTCGAAACCATCTCTACCGGTTCGCTTTCTCTGGACGTGGCTCTAGGGGCCGGCGGTCTGCCAATGGGCCGTATTGTTGAGATCTATGGTCCTGAATCTTCAGGTAAAACAACTCTGACACTGGAAGTGATTGCTGCGGCGCAGCGTGAAGGCAAAGTCTGTGCCTTTATCGATGCCGAGCACGCACTGGATCCTATCTACGCCAAGAAGCTGGGCGTGGATATCGATAACCTCCTGTGTTCTCAGCCAGATACGGGTGAACAGGCGCTGGAGATCTGTGATGCGCTGACTCGCAGTGGTGCCGTTGATGTTATCATTGTTGACTCAGTGGCGGCTCTGACTCCCAAGGCTGAAATCGAAGGTGAAATCGGTGATTCCCATATGGGGCTGGCGGCTCGTATGATGAGCCAGGCAATGCGTAAGCTTGCCGGTAACCTCAAGCAGTCCAACACTTTGCTTATCTTCATCAACCAGATCCGGATGAAGATTGGGGTCATGTTCGGTAACCCTGAAACCACCACTGGTGGTAACGCTCTTAAGTTCTACGCCTCAGTTCGTCTCGATATCCGCCGTACAGGCGCTATCAAAGAGGGTGATGAGGTTGTTGGTAACGAAACCCGGGTTAAAGTGGTTAAGAACAAGATTGCCGCCCCCTTCAAACAAGCCGATTTCCAAATTCTCTATGGTCAGGGTATCAACCGTACCGGTGAGCTGGTTGATTTAGGCGTAGCCCACAAGCTGGTGGAAAAATCCGGTGCCTGGTACAGCTACAAGGGTGACAAGATTGGTCAAGGCCGCGCCAATGCAGGTAAGTACCTCAAGGAACACCCTGAAGTGGCTGCCGAAATCGAAGCGGCACTGCGCGCTAAACTGCTCAGCAAAGCAGAAGCAGCTCCTGCCAGCGCCGAGACGGGTGAAGGCAATATCGACTTGGAAACCGGAGAAGTTTTCTGAGCCAGTCGGTAATGGATGTTGCGGTCGCGCTGTTGGCGCGCCGCGACTATGGCCGCGAGCAACTCAAGAGCCGTTTACTGGGCAAGGGCTTTGAGTCGCTTGAGGTAGAACAGACTTTGGATAGTCTGGAAACCAAAGGCTTTATCGATGATCAGCGTTTCGCTGCAGCCTTGTTGCGCAGCCATATTGCCAAGGCCCACGGCCCGGGAAAAGTGCGTCAGGCACTGATGCAAAAAGGCTTGAACAAACAGTGTATCGAGCAGGTTTTGGATGCCTGTGATTGTGACTGGTTTGCCTTGGCGCGCAGCCGCGCACTAAAGAAATTCGGCGATACTCCCGCTGATGATATGAAAGAAAAGGCTCGCCGAATTCGTCACTTGATGGGGCAGGGCTTTAGTTATGATCAAGTGGCATTCGCCCTTGAATATGACCCTTACGACTGATTTTTCTCTATCACTAAAGCCCTTTTCATAACCAAGTTTACCGCTGCCAAATCTCTGCAACTGACTTCATTTGACAAACCCCAACATTCACTCTTATTAAGTTGCAGCCTTTTTTGCGCTCTGTACCAGCACGCAATCCAGGTGCTAGTTTTTGCGCTTGTCGCCCATGGTTATATCCCGCTAAAGCCTCTGTATCCTGGTTTGCCCGCGCAGGTTTCTATACTCGCTGAGTAATTCAACACCTATGGCAAATAGCATTTGCCTACCCCGTTAATCCGGTTTTGGCTTATGCCGTTAATGCTCTCTGTACCTCGGCTGTATCAGGCGTCATACCCTGCGCAATCTAATTGGTATTCTGGCGCTGCATGCTTATAATGCTTGGCAAAAGAGCGCTCGAGTGGCCGGGCGATGCACGCCTTTAGACCACTTTTTATACATTATTCAGGCTTAAGTAACTCAGGACGATTTATGTACCAAACCACAGCAGCACTCAGAAGTGCTTTCCTGGAGTTTTTCCGCAAGAATGGCCATCAGGTAGTCGACAGCAGTTCTCTGGTGCCAGGCAATGACCCCACTCTGCTATTTACCAACGCCGGGATGAACCAGTTTAAAGACGTATTCCTCGGTATGGACAAGCGTAGCTACAGCCGCGCTACCACTTCGCAGCGTTGTGTTCGCGCCGGTGGTAAACATAACGACCTGGATAACGTGGGTTATACGGCCCGTCACCACACCTTCTTTGAGATGCTGGGTAACTTTAGCTTCGGTGATTACTTCAAAGAAGATGCCATTCGCTTTGCCTGGAATTTCTTGACCGAAGAGCTCAAGCTGCCCAAGGAACGTTTGTGCGTTACCGTTTATCAATCCGATGATGAAGCCTTTGATATCTGGAACAAGCAGATAGGAGTTCCCGCCGAGGATATTATCCGTATCGGCGACAACAAGGGCGCACCTTATGCTTCAGATAACTTTTGGCAAATGGGCGATACAGGCCCTTGTGGTCCTTGTACTGAAATTTTCTATGACCACGGTGACCATATCCCTGGCGGTCGCCCAGGTACACCGGAAGAGGATGGCGACAGATTTATTGAGATCTGGAACATAGTTTTCATGCAGTACAACCGTCAGGCCGATGGGGTGATGGAACCTCTGCCCAAGCCATCTGTTGATACAGGTATGGGGATAGAGCGTATTGCCGCCATTATGCAAGGTGTGCATTCCAACTATGAAATTGACGTGTTCCGCACTCTGATTGCCAAGACGGCCGAGATCATCGGCGTAACAGATCTGGAAAACAAATCCCTGCGGGTTATTGCCGACCACATCCGCTCTTGCGCTTTCCTGATTGCCGATGGCGTGATGCCGTCCAATGAAGGCCGGGGCTATGTACTGCGGCGTATCATCCGCCGCGCCGTGCGTCACGGTAACAAGCTGGGTGCCACTGATACCTTTTTCTATAAGCTGGTACCTACACTTATTGACGTGATGGGCGATGCCGCCAAGGGCCTTAAGGCGACTCAGAGCATAGTGGAAAAGGCGCTGAAAGCCGAAGAAGAACAGTTTGCCCGTACACTTGAGCGTGGTCTGGGGATTCTGGATGTAGCCCTGTCTGAACTCAAGGGCGATACCCTGGATGGTGAAACTGTATTCAAGCTCTATGACACCTATGGTTTCCCTATGGATCTGACCGCCGATGTTTGCCGCGAGCGTAATATCAAGGTCGATGAAGAGGGTTTTGATGCGGCGATGGCCGAGCAGCGTAGCCGGGCTCAGGCCGCCGGTCAATTTGGTGCCGATTATAACGCCGGGCTGAAGATTGATGCCGACAGTGAGTTCTGCGGTTACAGCGAACTGAGCGGCAACGGCAAGGTTATCGGCATCTATGTCGATGGTCAGGCGGTCGACACTCTGCAAGTCGGTCAGCAAGCGGTTATTGTGTTGGATAAAACCCCATTCTATGGCGAGTCGGGCGGCCAGGTAGGCGATAAGGGCCAACTGACAGCCGAAGGTCTGCTGTTTGAGGTGAGCGATACCCAAAAGTATGCCCAGGCCACAGGCCATATCGGCCAACTGAGTAAAGGCAAACTGACTCTGGGTCAGGAGCTGCTTGCGCAAGTCGATAAGAAACTGCGCCATCGCACCCAGCTGAACCACTCAGTGACTCACTTGCTGCACGCCGCGCTGCGTCAGGTATTGGGTGAGCATGTGACCCAGAAAGGTTCTTTGGTGGAGCCTGAGCGTCTGCGTTTTGACTTCTCCCACTTTGAAGCGGTTAAGCCTGAAGAGCTCAAGGCGGTTGAAGAGATGGTTAATACCCAGATCCGTCGTAACCACGAGCTGCAAACGGCCGAGATGGATATAGAGCAGGCCAAAGCTAAAGGCGCCATGGCCTTGTTCGGTGAGAAATACGATGCCCAGGTTCGGGTTGTGACTATGGGTGACTTCTCGATTGAACTTTGTGGTGGTACCCATGTGGGCCGCACCGGTGACATAGGTCTGTTCAAGATCACTTCCGAAGGCGGTATTGCCGCCGGTATTCGCCGTATTGAAGCGGTAACCGGTGCTGCAGCCATGGCTTTCGTCGCCGAGCAACAGCAGGAATTGAATGATGCCGCTAACTTGCTCAAGGCAGACAGTCACTCTGTGGTCGCCAAACTCAAGGCGCAGTTGGAGCGTAGCCGCCAACTGGAAAAAGAGATTGCTCAGCTTAAAGATAAACTGGCCGCCGCTGCCAGCGCCGATATGGTTGCCGATGCGCAAGAGATTGCCGGAGTCAAGGTGTTGGTGAAACAGGTCGAAGGCATTGACCCAGGCTCTCTGCGTGGTCTGCAGGACGAACTTAAGCAGAAGCTGCAATCTGGCATAGTGGTGCTGGGTCTGGCTCATGGCGACAAAGTCAACCTTATCGCCGGGGTGACTAAAGACCTGACCGCTAAGGTGAAGGCCGGTGAATTGGTGGCCATGGTGGCCGCGCAGGTTGGTGGCAAGGGCGGTGGTCGCCCCGATATGGCTCAGGCCGGTGGAAGTGAAGTTGCCAACTTGCCTCAGGCATTGGCATCGGTAACGCCTTGGCTGACTGAACGTCTGGCATAATTTCGCCACCAACGAGGTCTATGTGACACAAGAAGTACGTTCAGGCAGTAACGAGCGACTGTATGTCAAAAAGTTCGGTGGCACCTCGGTAGGCTCGATTGAGCGTATCGAGGTGATTGCCGAGCAGATTGCCAAGGCTCAATTGAGCGGCGAGCATCAGGTGTTGGTGCTCTCTGCCATGGCCGGTGAAACCAACCGTTTGTTTGCGCTGGCGGGGCAGATTGACCCTGAAGCCTCGGCGCGGGAGATGGATATGCTGGTTTCCACCGGCGAGCAGGTGAGTATTGCCCTGATGGCGATGGCACTGGCAAAACGTGGTGTTAAAGCCAAGTCGCTCAATGCCGCTCAGGTGCAAATCCATACCAATAGTCAGTTTGGCCGTGCCAGTATCGAACGAGTTGATGTTCAGTATCTGCAGGAGTTGCTGGCCCAGGGCATTATCCCGATAGTGGCCGGCTTCCAGGGACGGGATCAATTCGGGGAAGTGACCACTCTTGGCCGTGGTGGCTCTGATACCACGGCGGTGGCATTGGCTGCTGCGCTCAAGGCGCGGGAATGTCAAATTTTTACCGATGTGGCCGGTGTCTATACCACAGATCCCAATATCGAACCGAGCGCCCAGAAACTCGATGCCATCAGCTTCGAAGAGATGCTGGAGATGGCTCGATTGGGTGCCAAGGTGTTGCACCCGGATTCAGTGTCTTATGCCGAGCGCTTTCAGGTTCCCTTGCGGGTGCTTTCCAGCTTTGAGCCCGGCAGTGGCACACTGATCCGTTTCGATGCCTGTGAAGACAAGAGTAATCAAGTGGCCGGTATCGCTTGCAGTAAAGGGCAGGCGATGCTGAGTCTTAACCGCTCTGACGATTCACCAGACCCTTTTGCGGCAGTATTTTCACTGTTGGCCGAAAACGGTGTCGACGTTGATTTGGTAACCAAGGCGGGGACGGATGACGGCGTCAGTTTTACCATGGATGCCGACAGGCTCTCTTGGGCGCTAAAGGTGCTTGATGAGGCGGCTCTTGGCCTGTCGTTGGGGCCATTGGTGTTTGAAAAATCCTTGGCCAAGGTCTCTGTGATAGGCGCCGGCGTGCATCGCAGAGCCGAGGCAACCGCCAAGGTGTTTGATATCTTGGGGAATGAAGGAATTCATGTTAAGTTGATGGCAACATCAGAGATAAAGCTGTCTTTGGTTATTGATGAAGCGGATTTATACAGGGCAGTTCGAGTTCTACATCACGCTTTTGAACTAAATAAGGTGTAATTAAACAACGGATTTAGTATTGAATACTATTAATTTGTACTAAGCTCACCTTATAATAATGGTTACGACGGATGAGCGCCGTGTGTAGAAAATATGGAAACTAGAGGAGCAATCGAATGCTGATTTTGACTCGTCGTGTTGGCGAAACACTGATGATTGGTGACGAGGTCACAGTGACAGTGCTGGGTGTGAAGGGGAATCAGGTACGTATAGGTGTGAATGCACCCAAAGAAGTTTCTGTGCACCGTGAGGAGATTTATCAGCGTATTCAGTCTGAGAAAACCGGAACCCCTTCTGAAGGTGGTAACTTCTGAGGCGACACAAAGTGAACCTCCGTCAGGAATAGAAGAGTCAGTTTTTAAACTGGCTTTTTTATTTTTTGGCGCCGGAAAACCCTTGATAGCACAGGATTTGCGCGTTATTTAGGTGGGCTGATTAAAAACAGGACAAACGGAAAAGGTTTCGGAAAAAGGGTTTGACTTATTTTCTTCAAACAGTAATATGTGCGCCAAGAAAACGGAGAGGTGGCCGAGTGGCCGAAGGCGCTCCCCTGCTAAGGGAGTATGGGCTTTATCTCCCATCGAGGGTTCGAATCCCTCCTTCTCCGCCATTTCTTAACGTGAAATACGCGCATGTAGCTCAGCTGGATAGAGTACCTGGCTACGAACCAGGCGGTCGGAGGTTCGACTCCTTCCATGCGCGCCATTTTTCGTTTTAGCAGTAAAGAATACAATTCGCGCATGTAGCTCAGCTGGATAGAGTACCTGGCTACGAACCAGGCGGTCGGAGGTTCGACTCCTTCCATGCGCGCCACTTCTGCTTTAGTTTTTCAAGATGATCAAGCGCATGTAGCTCAGCTGGATAGAGTACCTGGCTACGAACCAGGCGGTCGGAGGTTCGACTCCTTCCATGCGCACCATCTGAAACCTTAAAGACTGCTAAGAAAATTGCTTATCTGAAAGCGCATGTAGCTCAGCTGGATAGAGTACCTGGCTACGAACCAGGCGGTCGGAGGTTCGACTCCTTCCATGCGCACCAGATATCAAGTAAAGTACGTAATGAATTTAAGCGCATGTAGCTCAGCTGGATAGAGTACCTGGCTACGAACCAGGCGGTCGGAGGTTCGACTCCTTCCATGCGCACCAATTTACGCGGAGAGGTGGCCGAGTGGCCGAAGGCGCTCCCCTGCTAAGGGAGTATGGGCTTTATCTCCCATCGAGGGTTCGAATCCCTCCTTCTCCGCCATTCTTTACTATACTCTGAGAGCCAAGCTTTCTGAGTTCCGGATTAAGCGCATGTAGCTCAGCTGGATAGAGTACCTGGCTACGAACCAGGCGGTCGGAGGTTCGACTCCTTCCATGCGCACCAAATAGCAAAGAAGTAAGACGCCCCGCAATCGCGGGGCGTTTTGCTATCTGACTCTTACCCGTTTGTAATTACTTTCCTGTGGTGTTTTATCCGAAAACTTGCCCGCGGAGATACAGGTTCATTTGCGCCTTGCGATAAAGTCCTCCTCTGGGCCTTACACCTGCTTTGCTTACCATTTCGCTGTTGCTTCAGGCTGCGGCTGCTAACCGGGCTGATTGATTTTTAGGGAATCCATCACGGACAACTTCACCGCGGGAAGCGAACTTACCCGGATAAAATTAACGGCTCCCCATTTATATTCATAATGCCTCTATGTTGAAGCTCACTGGTCTTACAGACATTCTCTATGTCAGCTTTACTTCATATTGATAGTGTCATTGTCTTTTCCTTAAAAACTCAAGATGAATATTTATGAATCATCATCCTCTTTGAACTTTTATTGATTTATTTTGGTATGACCAATTTACATGGGTAGGGGTTGTTTGTTATAGATTGGTTATCGTTTTTGACCTAAGTCACATAGTCTGGCAGAGGCTGGCCTGCTAGGCTAAAACATCTAATGACAGAAAATCATATTTTTTCGCATATTTATTATTGGTGTTAGCTCCTGGGGGAGTGAGCGTTATCGCCCCAAGCAAATCATAGACAGGAAAAGGCCTGCCAATCTGTTAACAAAATGAGGAAGATATAATGTCGCTTTCTGAGCAACTCTTGGAAGCTGTGGGGATTATGCTGCTTGGTATGGGGCTGGTTTATCTGTTCTTGGGGCTGCTGATTTTGGGGATCAGAGTATCGGCACGCTATTTGGCCCCCAAACCCAATTTGGAACAGAGTCAGTCACAAACTCAGGGCATGGGAGGGGCGCAATTCACAGTCGCGCCCCAGGCCGGTGCGCCCACGCCGCAACAGTTGGCAGCTATTAGCTGTGCCATTCACCAATACCGCAAACAGGCTTAACTGCCGTAATCTGATGGATAAGAAAGATGAGTAAAGCTTTAGCATTAACCGACGTTGTCCTGCGGGATGCTCACCAATCATTATTGGCAACCAGAATGCGTATCGACGATATGTTGCCAATCGCCGCCAAGTTGGACAGTGTTGGCTTCTGGTCCCTGGAATCCTGGGGCGGTGCTACCTTCGATGCCTGTATCCGTTATTTGGGTGAGGACCCCTGGGAGCGGATCCGGGCGCTGAAACAGGCCATGCCCAATACCCCGCAGCAGATGTTATTGAGGGGCCAGAATTTGCTGGGTTATCGCCATTACAGTGACGACTTGGTGACCCGGTTTGTCGAGCGCGCCCATGAGAGCGGGGTCGATGTATTCCGGGTGTTCGATGCCATGAATGATGTGCGCAACTTGCAAGCGGCGCTGAAAGCCGTGATTGATGTTGGTGCCCATGCCCAGGGCACAATTTCTTATACCACAAGCCCCGTACATACACAGCAAACCTGGCTGACGATGGCCAAGCAGCTGGAAGACATGGGCTGCCATTCACTCTGTATCAAGGACATGGCCGGTTTGCTCAAGCCGATGGAGGCCTTTGAGCTAATAAGCCGCTTGAAGTCGGAAACCGATCTCTTGATCACCATGCAGTGCCATGCCACCACAGGGTTATCAACCGCAACCTATCAAAAGGCGATAGAGGCCGGGGTCGATGTGCTGGATACTGCCATTTCTTCCATGAGTCAAACCTATGGTCACAGTGCCACCGAAACCTTGGTTGCCATGGTCGAAGACACCGATAGGGCAACAGGCTATGACTTGGCGCTGCTGGAGGAGATTGCCGCCTATTTCCGTGAGGTCAGAAAAAAATATGCCCGTTTCGAAGGGGCACTCAAGGGTATAGACTCACGCATTCTGCGGGCTCAGGTGCCGGGTGGCATGCTGACCAATATGGAAAACCAGCTCAGAGAGCAGGGCGCCGAGGACAAGCTGGATCTAGTGCTCGAGGAGATCCCAAGGGTGCGGGAAGATCTGGGTTTTATTCCTCTGGTGACCCCCACCTCCCAGATTGTCGGTACTCAGGCGGTAATCAATGTGCTCATGGGCGAGCGCTATAAGTCGCTGACCAAGGAGACGGAAGGTGTACTCAAGGGCGAATATGGCGCCACCCCGGCCAAGGTGAACAGTGAATTGCAACAGCGGGTGTTGCAGGGGGCCGAGCCTGTCAGTTGCCGCCCGGCCGATCTGCTCGCGCCCGAGCTTGAACATCTGCGGGCCGAACTGGCCGAAAAAGCGTTGGCGCAAGGTTTGAGCCTCAGCGAAGAGCGCGACGATGATGTGCTGACTTATGCGCTGTTCCCGCAAATCGGCCTGCAGTTTATTAAGAACCGTGGCAATCCAGCGGCATTTGAACCCAAGCCAGAATTGGAAGCTCTTCAGCCACAAGCCACTCAAACCAAGGCTGCCACCGGTGGGCGTCAGCCGGAGGTTTATACCGTGGACGTGCAGGGCCAGCGCTTTGTGGTGCAGGTCAGTGAGGGCGGTGATATCAGTCAGGTAGCGCCTTTGCCGGTGGCAGAGCCGCAGGCTGCTCCTGTGCAGGCTCCTGCTGTTGCCTCTGGGCCGGAACTGGAGATGAGTGCGCCGCTTTCCGGCAATATCTTCAAGGTACAGGTGGCTGCCGGAGACAGCGTTCGCGCCGGTGATGTCGTTATCATACTCGAGGCGATGAAGATGGAAACTGAGATCCGGGCTCAGGCCGATGGTGTAGTCAGCCGCATCCTGGTCAAGGAAGGTGATGCCGTCAGCGTCGGTACCAAGTTGCTGGCACTGGCCTAAGGAGCGATGATGGACGGTTTACTCGCTTTTTGGTCTGAGACGGGAATAGCGCACTTTACCTGGCCACAGGCCTTGATGATGTTGGTCGGTGCCTTGTTGTTGTATCTGGCAATCGTGCGCAAGTTTGAGCCTTTGCTGCTGCTTCCCATCGGCTTCGGCGCTATTCTGGCCAATATCCCCAATGCAGGTTTTACCGAGGAAAATGGGCTGCTCTACTATGTTTATCACGTGGGGATAGATACTGGGGTTTTTCCGCTGCTGATCTTTATGGGGGTCGGCGCCATGACAGACTTCGGTGCCCTGATAGCCAACCCCAAGACGCTATTGCTGGGCGCGGCTGCTCAGTTCGGGATTTTTGCCACCCTGATTGGTGCGATAGCCTTGAACCTGGTACCCGGGTTTGAGTTCAGTATGCAAGATGCCGGTGCCATCGCCATCATAGGCGGCGCCGATGGTCCGACGGCCATTTTCCTCGCCTCCAAACTGGCGCCTGATTTGCTGGGAGCCATTGCGGTGGCCGCGTACTCCTACATGGCCTTGGTGCCGCTCATTCAGCCTCCCATCATGCGGGCCTTGACCACGGAAGCCGAGCGGCAGATCAAGATGGAACAGCTGCGGGAAGTCAGCAAGAAGGAGAAGATCATCTTCCCCCTTATGGTGCTGGGAATGACCATATTGTTTTTGCCGACGGCGACCCCCTTGGTGGGCATGTTCTGTCTCGGAAACCTGATGCGCGAATCCGGGGTGGTGGATAGACTTTCCAACACGGCGCAGAACGAACTTATCAATATCGTCACTATCTTCCTCGGATTGGCGGTTGGTTCCAAGCTCTCGGCCGAGCAGTTTCTTCGGGTCGAGACATTGGGGATCTTGCTGCTCGGGGCGGTGGCTTTCAGCATTGGCACCGCTGCCGGGGTCTTGATGGCCAAGCTCATGTGTAAACTCAGTGGTGGCAAGGTCAACCCCTTGATTGGTGCCGCCGGGGTCTCGGCCGTTCCCATGGCCGCCAGGGTGGTGAATAAGGTGGGGCTAGAGGCCAATCAGCAAAACTTCCTGTTGATGCACGCCATGGGCCCCAATGTGGCCGGGGTGCTGGGCAGTGCGGTCGCTGCCGGTATTCTGCTGGCGGTATTGGGGAACTGAGCGCTTTGCGCGCTGAATCGCTGAGAGCCATGACGTTCAAAAATAACCGGCGTAGCCAGTGTGCCGCGCCGGTTATCGGTTTTAAGGTTTGCTGGAGGGCAATCTGCAACGCGCGGGTTTTGGTACACTCTGAGTCGATTCAAGCATTCATTTCAAAGGCTCATATCAAAAGCTTAGGCCGTCAGCCAGATGGCCAGTGACAGCAGGGCAATCAAGGCACCACTGACGCCTATTATCCAAATAAAACCGCGTTTCCCCTGCGCCAAAGGGACATTGTTGAAGTGTAAAAACGCTATCCAGAACAGGGAAAGGATAATAGGTAGAAACAAAAGACGGGCCATGATTGCTCACTATTCAAAGAGATATGGCTTAATCATAGACCGGGGTTCTTCAAGAGTACCAGTCAGATGCTTGAATATTGCTCGCTGCAATGCCTTTATCCGCCAGCACCTGAATTAACATCTGTCTCAGTTTCTTGGCTTGGGCAATGGATTGTTGCACTTGCGGTTGGACATCTTCGAATTTGTCTTTAAAAGGGTCAATGGGCGGCGTAGGCAGTTCCATCACGACAGACTTGCCGGAGCGTTTGATCATGAGTCCTGTGCTTGCATAAGCACCGAAGGCTTGCGTGAGTATATCAAGCTGCTCGGCTGCTCCCAGAAACATGATTTTGACCAGGCTTCCTGCCAATTGATGAACGATGCGGATTTGCTTATTGGGCAGTAGCGGGTAGAAATGCAGCCAGGAATGTCCGGCGGCGCGGTTTTTGGGTGTTTCCGGGTTCAACTCCGGGTGATGTCTTTTCGCAAACTCAAGATAACACCTGGCAAACTCTGTGACTTCGAGGCTAATGCTGGGAAGGTATCCACGTCTTTGCTTGTTGATGCTCTCGGCCATAAGCCGTGCCCGGTACCATGCCCCTTGGGCGACAAAGTACGCCATGAGTTCCTCATAGGCGATGGTTTTATCATAGGGCTCATTGTTGGATGTCAGGTACTTTTGTGGAGCCAAGAGACAAGTGCGAAAATCAACCCAATGGCCCTGTTCTATCCCATGTTCGCCGCGGTAGCGATACCTTAACCCTTGTTGCTGTTGTGGCGTTGCATCTATCTTGTTTTCGATAAGAATGGCTTGATGGGAGCCGTCATTGGCCTTGAAAATCACCACGAGATCCGACTCACCGTATTGATTGTGAATGACAGAATGCCAGGCGCCGATAAACTCTACGGAGTGGGGGAATTCATATACCCGGGAAACCAACCAATTGCAGAAGGCCATTGAAGTGTGGCACTCCTCCAGCAACATCAAATCAATATCCCGCTCCTGAACAGATTGAATAAAGTTCAGCTCCTGCATTTATGACTCCTTTCCTTGTCCATTTAAGGGCTGGTTTTAACCCCTGGTTTTGTGGCTTTCTATCGCGATTGTATGATTTAAACTCTTGAGACTTAGCTGGGCAATGACATTGTTTTCTTATATCTTTCAGCGCTAAAAACTATTTATCTTTGAACTTGCCTGGACGGGCCTTTGATTCAGGCAGTATGCAGGAAGGTATCTTATGTGGGAACTCTGGCTGATGTTCAGCGGCGCTTTTTTGGCGGCGACATTGCTGCCTGGAGGCTCGGAAGTCTTGTTGCTGGCTTTGCTGGACAAGCAGCCGGAGATGGCATTGTCGCTGCTGCTTAGCGCCACTATAGGTAACACCTTGGGGGCCTTGAGCAGTTATCTACTTGGGCTCTTGGGGCGCAAGGCGGTCACGCCCGAGCAACTCGACAGCGGTCGTCACAAGCAGGCGCTGGCGCTGCTGAAGCGCTACGGTTATTGGGCCTTGTTACTTTCCTGGGTGCCGCTGATCGGCGATATTCTGTGCCTTTTAGCAGGTTGGATGAAACTTCCTCTTACAAAATCCACTCTGATGATTTTGACAGGCAAGGGCCTGCGCTATTTGATAATTGTGTTGTTGGCTTTAGAGTGGCTGCAATGAGTTATTGGGTTTCAGTCTCTGGTTGAAGGAGTAACGTTTTGAAGAAATGGTTATTGGCGGCGGCAATTTCGGCCGCATTGGCGGGTTGCTCAGTGCAGACCGACACAGGATTGGCTGAGGTTTCCTCGGTACAACTGCCGGCAGGCGTGACTCTCATCGAGTCGGTCACCCCCAAGGCCGGTGAAGTCGGTATCCCTTACAGCAAGTATCGCTTGGCCAACGGCCTGACAGTGATACTGCATCAGGACAATTCTGATCCTCTGGTGCATGTGGATGTAACCTATCATGTGGGCTCGGCCAGAGAGCAGGCGGGGCGCAGTGGTTTTGCCCATCTGTTTGAACACATGATGTTCCAGGGCTCCGAGCATGTGGCCGATGAACAGCATTTCAAGATAGTCACCGAAGCCGGCGGCACCTTGAATGGCACCACCAACACTGATCGCACCAACTATTTCGAAACCGTTCCCAGTAATCAGTTGGAAAAAATGCTTTGGTTGGAGTCGGACCGCATGGGTTATCTGCTTCCGGCCCTGACCGACAAGAAATTTGAAGTGCAGCGGGAAACCGTGAAAAACGAACGGGCCCAGCGCATCGATAACCGTCCTTATGGGCGGATGAATGAACGTTTCAATCAGGCGTTTTATCCCGCCGGTCATCCTTATTCCTGGCCTGTGATAGGTTGGCCCGAGGATCTCGATCGCGCCACGCCCGATGATGTAAGACACTTCTTCCAACGCTGGTACGGCCCCAACAATGCCACCCTGACCATAGGCGGTGATATCGATACCGCGCAGACGCTGGCCTGGGTCAGCAAGTACTTCGGCGATATTCCCAAGGGGCCTGAGGTGGCGACCGATGCCAAACCTTTGGTAACGCTGGACAAGAGCCGCTATATCTCGATGGAAGACAATGTCCATCTGCCACTCATCCGTATTGCTTTCCCAACCGTTTATGCCCGTCACCAGGATGAGGCCGCGCTGGATCTGCTGGCCAATATTCTCGGCGGCGGCAAGACCTCGCTGGTTTACAAGAATTTGGTGAAAGATGGTTATGCGGTGCAGGCAGGGGTCAGTCATCCTTGCCAGGAGCTGGCCTGTCAAATGTCCATCTACGCCTTGGCCAATCCGGCCAAGGGCGGAGCTCTGGCGCCGATAGAGGCCAAGATCCGCGAATCGATCGCCGAATTTGAACAGCGGGGCGTCACAGATGAAGATCTGCAGAAGGTCAAGGTGCAGTTCCGCGCCGACAGCATCTTCTCGCTGCAGAGTGTGTCGGGCAAGGTGTCCAACCTGGCCTATAACCAGACATTCGCCGGTGATCCCAATCAGATAGCCAAAGATTTGGCCCGCTATGATGCTGTGACCAAAGAAGATGTGATGCGGGTATTCAAGCGCTACATCAAGGATAAGCCCAGCGTGGTGATGAGTGTGGTGCCCATGGGCGCCAAGGCGCTGGTGGCCAAGGCCGATAACTTTACCCCGCCTGAGCCAAGGGTTGCCGCCAACGCCGTTGCCGGGTTGCAGCAGGCAGCAAGTGCCAACAGCAGTTTCGATCGCAGTAAGATCCCCGCTGCCGGCAAGGCGCCCTCCATGCAGGTGCCCAAGCTTTGGTCTGCCCAGCTGAACAACGGTATCAGTGTCATGGGCACTGAAAGCCATGAAACGCCTACTACCGAGCTGGTCATCTATCTCAACGGTGGTCACAGATTGGTGCCGGTGGAAAAGGCCGGGCTCGCCGGTTTGACGGCGGCCATGCTCAATGAGTCCAGCGCCAAACGCAGCAGTGAAGAACTAGCCCAGGCGCTGGAGCTGTTGGGATCTTCCGTGGTGTTCGACAGCAGCGGCTATCAAAGCAGCATCCGGATCTCGGCCTTGACCGAAAACCTGGATAAGACCCTGGCAATAGTCGAAGAAAGGCTGTTTGAGCCAGGCTTCAAGGAAACCGATTTCGAGCGGGTAAAACAGCAACAGTTGCAGAGCCTGCAACATCTGGCCTCGGATCCCAACTATCTGGCCGAAGAGGGTTTCAGCAAGTTGCTGTTTGGCAGCCAAACCAGTCTCGGTGTCAATGATAACGGTACGCTTGAGAGTGTCAGCCAACTGACGCTCGATGATATCAAGGCTTTCTATAAGGAGCAGTATCGTGCCGGCAACGCTCAACTGGTGGCGGTAACCGATCTGCCCCGCGAGCAGCTACTCGGCAAGCTAAAGGGATTGGAGCCTTGGGGCGGCCAGGCTGTGTCTCTGCCGACCTTGGGTGAGTTGCCCGAGGGTAAACCCGGTGTGGTATTTCTTATCGATAAGCCGGGAGCGGCCCAGTCGGTTATCAGCATAGGCAAGCGCGCCCTGCCTTACGATGCCACGGGCGACTTCTTCAAGGCTTACTTGATGAACTATCCTTTAGGCGGCGCCTTCAACAGCCGTATCAACCTTAACCTCAGGGAAGACAAGGGCTACACCTATGGTGCCCGCAGCTTCTTCAGTGGTGGGATTGAGCAGGGCTACTTCAAAGCGGGTGCCAGCGTTCGCAGTGATGTCACCGACAAGGCGCTGGCCGAGTTTATCAAGGAGCTCAAGGCTTATCATGATAAGGGGATGACGACACAAGAGCTTAACTTTATGCGGGCCTCCATCTCTCAGGGTAAGGCTTTGGATTATGAAACGCCTTACCAAAAGGCCGGTTTTATCCGCATGATCCAGAAGTACGGTCTGAGCGATGATTTTACCGCCCGTCAGGATGAGATTATCAATGATGCCACGCTGGACAGCCTCAATGAATTGGCTAAAGAATGGTTGGATCCTGCCAGCATGCAGATATTGGTGGTCGGGGATAAAAATCTTATTGAGCCCGGGATTAAGGCAATGGGTTATTCAGTGATCAATCTGCCCTTGTAAAACGGCCACTTTGACCCCATATTGATCTTAACCGCAGCGGGTTACGACTCGCTTGCCACTACGCAAGGCGGTGATGCTTGAAAGGGCATCACCGCCTGTGTCTTTTAAATTACACTTGCCTGAAAGGCCGCTTAGGCTTTATTTTTGGGCAACCGTCATACAGAGCAGTCCTGTGCCTTTTGGTGCTGAATACCAAAAGATGAAAGCGGAGCAGGTATGCCCGGGTCTATTGGCCAGATAAAGGCTTAGGCCGCCCAAGCAGAGAACAAGAATTTGAAGTCATTTACCGAATCTGTCGCAATGCTCAAAGGAGCCGAAGGTCGCGCCGCACTTAAGGATATGCGCCGTGGGATTGAGCGAGAAGCCTTGAGAATTGATGCCAGCGGGCACCTGGCTATGGATGGTCACCCCAAAACTCTGGGCTCGGCCCTGACTCACTCGCGGATCACAACCGATTACAGTGAGGCGTTGCTCGAGTTCATTACGCCGGTCACCCACAGCATAGATGAGCTGCTCACCGGCCTCACCGAAACCCATGCGTTTACTCTCAATCAGCTTAAGGGACAACAGCTTTGGCCCGTGAGCATGCCTTGCTATGTGGGCGACGAGAAGGATATTCCCATTGCCCAATATGGCAGTTCCAATGCTGGGCGGATGAAGACCCTCTATCGCAAGGGGCTGACCTACAGATACGGCGCCTTGATGCAGATCATCTCAGGGGTGCACTTTAACTTCTCGGTTTCTGATGAGCTTTGGGATCTGCTCTATGCCCAGAGTGATAAGTCGGTTTCCCGTTGTGATTTTATCTCGGAACGTTACTTCGGCCTTATCCGCAACTATCGTCGTTTGGTGTGGGTGCTGCCTTATCTGTTTGGTGCTTCGCCGGCGTTGTGCCACTCTTTCATCAAAGAGCAGCAGACAGAGCTGGATTTTGAAAAAATGGGCCTTGGCACCCTGTATCTACCCTGGGCCACCTCACTGAGAATGAGTGATTTGGGTTACACCAACAAGGAACAGGAGCGGCTCAGTATCAGCTATAACTCGCTGGCGGATTACCTTCAGGGGATCCGTGCCGCTATCAAGATGCCTTCGGACAACTTTGCCAACATAGGGGTGAAAGTCGACGGCGAATATCGCCAGCTCAACGCCAATGTGTTGCAGATAGAAAATGAGTTCTATGCCCCCATTCGCGCCAAGCGGGTGACCCGTAGCGGTGAAAAACCCTCCGAGGCGTTGGCAAGAGCCGGGGTGGAATATATCGAAGTGCGGGCGCTGGATGTAAACCCCTTCAGTGCTATCGGTATTGAAGCCTCTCAGGTGCGTTTTCTGGATCTGTTCCTGCTCTACTGTTTGTTGAGTCCTTCGGCGACCACAGACGCCGCCGGTGAGCAAGAGATAGGCGCCAATCTTAAGGCCGTGGTGCTGGAAGGGCGTAAACCTGGTTTGATGCTGAATCAAAATGGCGTGCCTGTGGCGCGCGAGCAGTGGATGCTGGCTCTGTTTGCCGAGTTGCAGCAATTGGCCGAGCTGCTCGATGGAAAAGATGACGACCAATATCAGCAGGCGCTGGCCAAGTGGCATCAAGCCGTTATCGACCCGAATGAAACCCTGTCTGGGCAGGTGATGAAGACCCTGGCGGAAAAGGGGCTGGATCACGGCGCCTGGGTGATGGCATTGGCAAAAGAATATCAGCAGCAGCTGCTGAATTATCCGCTGAGTGCCGCGGCGCTGGCTTCTTTTGAAGCTGAAGCCCAGGCCTCAATCGAGAGTCAGTTGCAGTTGGAAGCCGCAGAAGGTTTGAGTTTTGATGATTTTCTGGTTCAGTATTTTGCCGATGAACCAGCCAAGGAAGCAGTCAGTCAGTGAAGTCTTTGTTGTTAATCTCGGCCGCAGCAGTGTTGCTGTCGGCCTGCGCCAGTGCTCCTGAGCCCGGGCGCGAATGTGGTACGGTTTCAGGTTATCTGGAGCCGGATCGGGAGCAGCAGTTTTATCGCCTGGTGGTCACCCATCTTGATGGACAACCTGTGATCTCTAAACCCAACTATCAGTTACCACCGGGTGAACACAGTTTTACCGTCTCTGAGCTGATAGATTCACCTGAGCTCAAGGTACGGCTGTCGGCCCGCACACCCAAGGAACTTAAGTTGCAGGTGGAAGCCGGGCAACGTTATCACCTGGCGGCCAAGTTCAATACCGACAGGCGCTATACCGGCAAAGATACCGACTACTGGGAGCCTGTGGTTTGGCAACAGGAAGTTCATGAATGTGAACTGCCTAAGGCACAATAAAGCTCACTTTTTCAGAGGCTCAGGTTGCATTTGATGTTTGACTCGGGCGACACTTGAGCTCAAGTTCAAGCAAAGGCCTGGCCTTTGAAAGCCGTGAGATTTCTCGTGAAGCAACAGTTGTTATCCAAATTTGCCCCGGCGCTTATGATTGCCGCTTCCCTGTTTTTGGGCGGCTGCGCCACTTCGCCTCCCAAAGATCCCGATAATATCTGCGCCATCTTCAAAGAGCACAGATCTTGGTACAACGCCGCCAAGGATGCCCGCGAAAAGTGGGGCGTTCCCGTGCATGTGCCCTTGGCTATGATGTATCAGGAGAGCTCCTTCAAGCATAATGCGGCGCCACCTATGGAATATTTCTTGTGGATCATTCCCATCGGGCGCGCCAGTGACGCTTATGGTTATGCCCAGGCCAAGACCATGACCTGGGACGATTATGTGCGTGAGACCGGCAACAGCTGGGCCAGTCGCAGCGATTTTGATGATGCAATGGATTTTATGGGCTGGTTTATCTACAAGAGCCATAAGATCAATGGCGTGTCCAAGTGGGACGCCCGTAACCAGTATCTCAATTATCACGAAGGCTGGGGCGGCTACAAACGTGGCAGTTACCGCAGCAAGGCCTGGCTGGTGCGGGTGGCCGATAAGGTGGACAATCGCTCCCGTCGTTATGCTGCCCAGTACAATCAATGCAAGGAAGATTTGGACGCCTCTTGGCTTTGGCGTTTGTTCTTCGGTTAACGCCCTGAGAATACGAGTCGATAATTATTGGATAATCATTGCAAAGGATTGACCGCTTATCTGGGTTACTGCAACTGAAGTTGCAGTAACCCTTGCTATAACACAAGAGAACCCAGCTTAGCTGGGTTCTCTATTTGGGCGGCTTATGGCATCAAGTGTTTTCCATGTCATTTCTCAGCCTTTACTTTTGCCGAGACTTCCTCATTTCTCAGACTTTGAAGACACTTATCTGTTTTTTCAGTGCGGCGGCCAACTCTGTCAGCTCTTTGGCTGAGGTGACTGTTTCTGTGGCACGGATATCGCCTTCACGGGCCAGATCGGTTATCTGATGCAGGTTGCGGGTCACTTCCTCGGCTACAGCACTTTGTTGTTCGGTAGCGCTGGCAATACTGCTGACAGATACGGCCAGATCGGCAATTCGCTGGGCAATGGCAGTTAACTGATTGTTGGCTTCCTCTCCCTGCTCGGCGGAGCGATTACCCAACTGATGGCTCTGATCCATGCGCATAGCCGTATCTTTGACCTTGGCTTGCAGCGAAGTGATGGTCTGACCGATTTCCGAAATCGACGCCTGGGTGCGGCTTGCAAGGGTGCGCACCTCATCGGCCACCACAGCAAAACCGCGTCCTTGTTCACCGGCTCGGGCGGCTTCGATGGCGGCATTCAGTGCCAGCAGGTTGGTTTGTTCGGCGATACCATTGATAACTTCTGTAATGGTGTTAATAGCTTCACTTTCTTTGGCGACACCTTCGACCGCAATATGGCTTTCACTCAGTTGTATGCTGAGAGTTTCCAGTCCCTGTACTACCTGAGTCAGTTGCTGGTGACCTGCGCGGGAGGCTTCATCCACCTGCTGGCTCTGGTTAGCGCTTTCTCCGGCGTGATTGGCGACATCGCGTATCGAGGTGGACATCTCCTCGATAGCGGTTGCGATTTGATCGGTTTGAGCCATCAGAGCCTGGGCTTCATCGCCGTTGAGACGGGCGACTTCCTGAGCTTGTTCTGCCTGGTATTCCAACGTCTGTACCGAGCCTTGCAGCGCCTGAAGCAGTTGCTTGAGCCCCATGGTCATTTCGGTGACGCTGTTGCTTATCCGCACCACTTCGTTTTCGCTGCGGCTGTCGAGTTTTGGCAGTGCTTGGCTGAAATCGCCTTTGCCCAGGTTTTCCATATGACGTTGCAGAGTTTGTAACGGCCTGACGGTGCGTACCAGTACAACAGAGAGCAAAATAGTGATAACCAAAATGCCAACCACGGCGACCATGGCATTGATCAGCAGCAGAGTTTGGCTCTCTTCATTCAGCTCGGCGGCCTTAACCTGACCAATAAGCTCCCAGTTCCAGCCGGGGATTGTGGCACTGTAGGCAATCATCTCCACGCCTTTGCCATTGAGGTAGCCTTTAACTCCCTCACTGTTCATTAGTTCATCAAGTGGCATGCCGTCCAGATCGGCCTCTGTGATGGTTTGACCCTGAGGTAAACTTGGATGAGCCACTACGACTTTGTCGGCGCGGCGCAGCAGCAGATAGGTGCCACTTTCCTCCAGGCGAAGCTGTTTGACCGATTGCTGCAGCTGAACCAGGGAATCGCTAATGTCGAAACCTATGTAGAGAATACCTATCACCGAGCCCTGAACGTCTTTGACCGGACGGTAAACTGTCATATAGTCGCGGCCGAACAGCTTGGCATAGCCCTCATAGTCCTGACCCTGAATAAGTTTTTGATAGCCAGGGTGTTTTGTGCCTAGATAAGTCCCCAGCGCGCGGCTGCCATCGGCCTTTTTCAGTGAGGTTGCTATACGAAGGAAGTCATCGCCGTCACGAACGAATACTGTGGCATTACCGCCGGTGAGGTTGGCATATCGGTCAACTTTACTGCGGGAAGAGTTGAGCTGTTCCTTTTCATGCATCAATGCAGGGGTATCCATTCCAAGAACTCTAACCGTCTTGTTTTCCGGTTTATGGAATTGGCCCGGATACATGGCCCTGAATACATCGGCATTGCGATGAGCCAGAGATAGCAAGCTCTCGTATTGCAATGCCAGCAGATCATCGACCCCATGAACCTGTTGCTCCATGGCGGTTATCGCTTTCTCTTTCAGGGTAGATGAGGCTGTCAGGTAGGAGATGCTACTCAGAACGCCAAACACCAAAATTGTCAGCACAAAAGCCAGTGTGCCGATCTGTTTGGCGATAGGCCAGTTGCGGTAATTCATTATCGTTATTCCTGTTTGACCGGTTTGTTGAACTTTATCTCATTCAGGTTAAACAAGTTTTGACCTGAATCTAACTATGGACCCGACCTTTTATTTTAGAAGATGCTTTATTATAGCGACGCCGCAAGGATAACTTTTTGTTTTTTATATTACATTCGCAAAATGTGTTACATGACGCTTGCAACTTTGTTTGCGCTGTTGATTAAACCATAAAGTGGGTAAATCAGATGATGGAAATAAGTGGTTGTAACTATCTGATTAATAAAAGAAGATTCCCAAGAAGTACGAGTATTACTCATGGGGCAACATACATTCCTGTCTGCAGAGACTTGGGAGAGGCTCGAACAAAGCGCTGCCGAATAGTTTGAGGCGCAAGCGGGTTGATACTAGGGCGATACGCGCAACATCAATAGCGACGACGATCCGGCCCGCGCTTGTCTTTTGGGGTTAATATTCATTTTTCAACGGCAAGTTGCGGGAACACTCGGGCTGCGGCTTCAACCACAGGGAGTAGACCACAGGTACCCAAACCAGAGACAAGAGGGTGGTCAGCGCTGTGCCCCCGGCAATGGCGATGGCAAAGGGCGGCCAAAAACCACCGCCGGCCAGGATCAGCGGCAGAAAGCCGCCCACTGTGGTGATTGTAGTCGAAGCGATATGGCGACTGCAGCGCATGACCCCTGCAAGAATCACGTCTGTGTTGCCCAGGCGCGCCATAGGCTCGGACTCGAGCTCCGCCAGGATCACTATCGCGGCATTGATGGCCAGGCCCATCAAGCCCAGCAGACCTATTATCACGGTAAAGCCAAAGGGATAACCCAGAGCCCAGACCGCCAGCAATCCGAGCCCTGCCGATTGCAGGGCGCTGAGCAGAATGATACCTGTGAGTCTGAAAGAGTTAAAGGAGAGCACTAAGACGCTCAGCAATAAGGTGATTACCAAGACGATATTGGAGAGTAGATTACCCACGGCTTCATCGCGTTTGGCACTCTCACCGCCTATCTCTATCCGGTAGGAGGCGGGCAGATTGAGCTCGGCAAGCTTGGGTTTAATCCGCTCCAGTACTTTTTGCGGCAACACTCCTGAGGCGATATAGGCTTCGAGTATATTAACCCGCTGGCCATTATAGTGAGGAATGGCGCCGCGACTGGCATTGACATGGCTTTGACTCACGGCCGAAAGCGGAATCGACTCACCATTGGGCGACAGCAGGCTTATTTGTGACAGCCTGGATTGCTGTTCGCCGACACCGGCACCGAGCTTGACCCTCACCGGTAGCGATTCGGTTTGCTCCAGCAAACTGCCACCTGTGATGCCTGTGGTGGACATCTGGATCTGTGAGGCGATCTCACTCAAACTCAGGCCGGCCATCAGGCTGGCATCTTCATCGAGCTGCAGCCACACCTTGGGCGCCCCCGGGCTCAGGGTCGCCCGGGTGTGGATCACATCCCGGGTCTCTGCCAGCAGTCGCCGCACCTCATCTCCAAGCTCGGCCAGGCGGTCGAGGTTGGGGCCATAGAGCCTTAGCTCCACAGGGGCGTTGAAGGGCGGGCCCTGTTCCAGTTTACGCACCAGGATCTGCGCATCCGGATAGTCTCTATCCAGCTGCTGTTGCAACTCGGGAATTAAGCGGTTAGCGGTGCGAAAGTCGCGGGTTGTTATCATTGCCTGGGCGTATTGGCTGGCGCCCTGCTGTTTTTGAGTCAGGTTGTAGTAAAAGGATGGCACGTTCCCGCCTATGACCCAATTGACGCTTTCTATGCCGTCAGTGCTGCGCAGCTCTCTATCGAGTTGTTTGACTCTCTGCTCTGTCCTCGCCAGGCTGGCATGGGGCGAAAGATAGAGCTCCAGCTGGAACATGTTTCTATCCGATGGCGGGAAAAACTGCTCTGTCATCTGCCCGGAGGCCACAAAGCCTGTCAGTGGCAAGATACCAATCAGCAGCGCGGCAGTTTTCGGGTAGTTGAGCGCCAGTTGCAGAGTCTGACTATAGGCTCTGGCCAGCCTTGGCAAGTTCACTCCGTGGTGATACCAGCGATTGTTGTCCCTGGCGCGGCTGAAACGCCCGGCGAGACCGGCTATCAGGGTGTGGGAGATGAGGTAAGAGCCGAGCAGGGCAAAGATCACTGAAATGGCGATACCACTGACAAACTCGCCGGCGGCGCCAGGCATCAGCACTATCGGCGTGAATGCCAGCATGGTGGTGATGGTGGAACCGGCAAGCGGCAGCCACAGGTGCCTGATGGTGGTGTTGACCGCCTGCAGCTTACTCATACCCTCGCGGCGGCGCTGGGCAATGGCATCGACAATCACAATGGCGTTATCCACCATGATCCCCAGCGCCACCACCAAGCCGGTGACCGACATCTGATGAATGGGCAGGCCGGTAAACTTCATGCAGGCCAGGGTAAATAGTGCCGTCAGTGGCAGTGACAAGGCGACGATAAGCGCATTGCGCATGCCGACAGTCACCAGCAGCACCAAAAGAATGAGCACAAACCCCTGCAGCAGATTGAACAGCAGTTCCTGCAGGCGCTCGTTGGTGTAGCCTTCCTGTTCAAATAGCCATTGCATGCGGATATTGGCGGGAAAACTTTGTTCCAACTCGGCTGTGATCCGGCGCACTTGTTCACTCCAGATATCCACCCGGGTGTTGTTGAGCATGCGGGCGGCCACCATAATACCGGGCTCACCGTTAAGCAGCGCCAGATTATCCCACGGATCTTTGGGCTGGCGGTTGATTGTTGCGATATCGCCAAGGCGGATCAGTTGCCTGAAACGGTCGGTCTTCAGCGGCACCTGGCGGATACGCTCCAGCGAGTCCAGTTCACCGGAAACTTCCACCAATGCCCGGAAGCTCTGGTTGTTGATTTCACCGGCCGACACCTTGCTATCGGCGCGATTGAGAATGTCGGCAACGGCTCCCGGTGTCAGCCCGAGCCGATTGATACGTTCGCCATCCAGCGTGACCAGAATTTCCTCCGTCGGAGCGCCATAGAGTTTGACAAAGTCTGTGCCACTCAAGAGCCGTAGTTTGTTTTGCAATTCTTTGGCGTAACGGCTGAGAATGTCGGGACGCGCTTCACCGCCGCCGTGCCATCCCAGGCCTATGATGGCGGTATAGGCGTAACCCAGTTGATCGTCGAGTACCGGTGGATTGACACTTGCCGGCAAGCGGTTGCTGCTGTCGGCCAGCAGATCTCTGGCTCTGGACCAGACCGGTTCGGTTGCTGTGACGGTATCTTTGAGCTCGAGTTGAATCACCGAGACCCCGGGTCTTGAGGTGGACTGGACAAGCTTGAGTTCTTCCAGTCGTCTCAGCTCATTTTCCAGTACTTCAGTCACCAGTGCCTCGACCCGTTCGGCCGAAGCTCCTGGATAGCTGGTGATCACAGAGGCAAAGCGGTTGGTGATATGGGGATCTTCGGTGCGTGGCAGGCTGGATATGGCGCCGAGCCCGGCAACCAGCAACAGGGCTATCAATAGGCTGGCGAGGCGGCCATTCTCGACAAAAGCCTTAATAAGAGGGTTCATTGTCCACCTCTTGCTGCTGATGCGGCGCTTGGCGCGACTCTTTGCCCGGCAACCAGCTTATGCAGGCCCGTGGTGACAAACTGCTCTCCCGGGCTGATGGCGCCGCTGATAAAGGCGTTGTCGCTTTCGGTATAGAGAATTTCCACATCACGGCGCTGCAGTTTAAACCCATCGGTATCTTGTTTGAGCACATACAGATTCCACAGACCGCGAATACCGTCGGTGAGCGCCGACACCGGGACCCAGTAGCCTTCACGGAGAACTTCACGGCGGTACTGCAAATAAGCCAGTTCGCCATTGATAGGTGTGGTTTCAGAGGCAGAGTCGATACTAAACCTGAGTTGTACTGTGCGGGTGACGGGATTTATTTGGCCGCTGATCCCTTTTAACTTGGCCTGGTAATAGTGTTCGGCGACTCTGAGCTTGAGAATTACACCAGGTTGCAACTGCTCGGCAATATTCAGCGGCACCCCTATCAGTGCTTGCAAATTGTTGCTTTGCACCAAGGTAAAGACCGGGCTGCCCAGGGCAATGACTTCACCGAGATTATGCTCTCTGGCGGCTATCACCCCGGCGAAGGGGGCGATGAGAAGCGATTTTTGCCGTTTAAGTTCATTGGCTTTCAGTGAGGCTCCCAGCCTGGCGTGCCCGGCTTCCAAGCTGGCCAGTTTGCCTTTGAGTTCATCGAGCTGCTGCTCGGAAAGATATTGTTTGGCTCTGAGTTCCAGTGAGCGTTTCAACGTTGCCTGGGCCAGTTTGATATCGGCATTATTCTGATCCAGTGCCGCCTGTAATTCGGTCTGTTCGGCTTCCAGCAAGCTGGTATCCAGCCGTGCCAGCAATTGTCCTCGCTCGACTCTATCGCCGGTATCTACCAGGAGTTTTTGCAGTTTTCCTGGGAGCTCGAAACCTATGCCTGTGGTATTGCCGGCGCGCACGCTGCCACTGAATTGCTGCAGCTTGGTGTAACTTGGCTTGAGTACAAGAGCGGCACTGCTGACCACTGCGGGCTTGGTTTCACTTTGCTCAACGGGCTGTGGTTGGCAGGCTGACAGGCATAACATCAAGGTAAGGGCAACCAACAGCGCGGCGCGACCCTGGCCTTGGAGGTGGGTAAATTTGATTTTTAGCCCTGAAGCATTTGGTTTTTTAACTTCCTTGATGCGCTGTTGCAATGACGTCTCCCTGTGCTGATTACCGATTGTTAGCAATAAGTTAAACTGGACTTGCTAGTCTAATTTGGCTGAACTGGACTGTCTAGTCTATTTTGTGCTCTAATGCCTTCCAAGACGTTGCCGAACAAGGTGTAAGTCATAAGGTTATGAATAATCAGCAATTAACTCGTAGCGAGCAGAAGCGGGCTCAGATACTGGAGGCCGCTATCGAACTTTTCTGCGCCCAGGGGTTTCCCCATACCAGCATGGATGAAGTGGCCAAGAGGGCCGGGGTATCGAAACAAACTGTTTACGCTCATTTTGGCTGTAAGGATGAGCTGTTTGTGGCGGCTATCGAGTCCAAGTGTGTGGTGCGTCAGGTTGCCGAAGAACTGTTGGCCGACGCCGCCCGGCCGGAGCAGGCGCTGGCGGTGTTTGCCGAGTATTTCGGCGAGCTGATCGTCAGTGAAGATGCTATTACCGTTTATCGCGCCTGTGTTTCCCAGGTCGATACTCATCCGGAACCGGCGCAGCTTTATTTCGATGCCGGACCCGAGTACATGTTGGGGTTGCTGGTGGATTTCTTTACTCAGGTTGAGCGTCATGGCGGTTATCACTTCGGCAATAAGCGCCAAGCAGCGGTGAGGCTGAGCCTGATGTTATTTGGTGAGCTACGGCTCAGAAAAGAGTTGGGGCTGGACACGGGGCAACTCGAGGCGCAGCACAGGGATTATTGCCTTGAGACGGCCGGATTGTTTCTTAAAGCGCATAGGTTGGGGTAGCGTACGGTTATAATTGAGTTTTATTTAAACGGCAAAAGGACATGAGATGAACAAAACGGCTACAGTTATCTTGCTGAGCACTTTGAGTGCCAGTGCAGGGTTGCTTGCCGCAGAGGCTTCGACATCCCGCTATAGCCTGAGTCTGGCCACTTTTGAAAATGCCGACTCGGATATTGATGGTGGCGGGGAACTGGGGCGTCGCAGTTATCTTCTGGGCGCGCGGGCTGACTGGCAACTGGATAAACGTTGGGGGCTGGGTGTCAGCCTGGGTTATGACAAACTGGACTGGGATTTTTCCGCTTTACCTGACAATAGTGTTGCCGATAGGATTTTTGCTGCCAGCCAGTTTGACTCTGCTCAGCGTTATTCAGCTTCCATCAGCCTGAGATATAATCTGAATAGACACTGGAGCTTGATGCTAACGCCTCAGTTACAGTATGCCTACAGTGATGAAGTCTCCTCTTCGGATGCCGAAAGTTATGGTGTGATAGCCGGTGCTGTTCACAGGTTCAACTCGGGTAATATGTTGGGTTTTGGTATTGCATATCTTAATGATATCAGTGAGGTGCGTACGGTTCCTTATCTGCTTATCGATTGGCAACTCAGTGATAGATGGCGGGTGGGCAACCCGTTTCAGGCAGGTTTTACCGGTCCGGCCGGGATAGAGTTCAGTTATCGGATCTCACCGGATATGGAGTTGGGGCTGGGAGCCTCCCAGCGCACCGAGCGGATCTTGGTGGGGGAAAATGAGCAAACGCTGGAATTGACCGAAATCAGCAGCTTCGCCCGTTTGGGCTGGCAGTTGGGACAAGGGTTCAATCTCAACGCCTATGTGGGTTACTTCATCAACCCGGAACTTGAGTTGAGTGAACCTGAGATCAAGCGCGAGTTGGATAACTATCCGGCAGGCGCTGTTCATCTTAGCTATCGTTTTTGATTGAGTTGCCCGCCGTGGCGGGCAACTTCTCCCTTTCGATTGAGCGATTTTCTGGCTGAGGAGTTCAGTCGGCCAGCATCGCTTTTTTCAGGCTGCTCTGCGCCGGTTCATCGCCGAGCCAGATATTCAGCAGCGCGCGGCGAAAGTTCTCTCCGGCGATAGTGTCTTGCAACTCACCGTTCTTGTAGGCACTGACACCATTTTCCTGGCTGGTATACAGGAGGAAGCTGTCGCCTTGTTTGATCTCTTCCTGAAACAGGCTCATAAATCGGTCGATATCGGCTTGTATAGCTTCGGTTTTGCCGCCTGTGGCGTCATCGAAACCTTCAGTTATCGCCGAGCGCATCTTATCTGCGGTGATAAGACCCGAGACTATTTTCAAGCTGACCGCCGCCTGAGGCTGCGCCAATACTTCGGCTGTAGTGGTCGCTTTTATTGGCAGATAGAGACTGCCTATGTAGAGATCCATAAAGAACTTGCTGCGTACCCCGGCACCATTGAGCTTAAGCGGCGTTGCCGCCTGAATGTTTAGAGTATCTGGAATATTTTCACCGGCAATTTCGCGGGCATCCACTGTGGCAGACAGCGATAAGCCAAGTAATAGAGCGGTTAAGATTATTTTTTTCATCTTGTTCTCTTGGTATTGGTCGTTCTGAGTGGCTGAACCGGCAAGGTTCTTCTTGCTCACTGAATGTTTGCCAAAAACCTTCCTTAGCCTCGCAGACCCATTTTGAAGTTGCCATCTTGACTGAACCAGACGGCTTGCTTGTGTTTGGGACTTATCAGCAAAGGGCCATCATCGAAAAACAGAAAGCATTTCCAGTTACGGGCAAAGATTTCCCAGCGAGTTTGGATCACCTGATACTTTTCATAGCAGAAATACACAGGGGTATCTGCCGGCCAATCAATAAAATCGGCCAAGGGTTCCGGTAGGCTGTTGTCTTCGCTGTCCCAATGGCTTTGCCAGTATTCGGTCTGGTGCCAGGTGGAGCTGCGGCTGGCCCAATCGCCCTTGGTAAAGTCTTCGGCACAGCTGCTTTTGTTGCTTATCCAGCGATTCCACACTTCCATGGCGCTCTTTTGATCCAGCGGCAATATAGCCGTCTTATCCTGGTCACTGACCGGCAGATCCTTATGGTTGAAGATCCATTTACGGCGATACTGATCGAGTGGAATATAGCTGTGATTCAAGTTTTGTTCTCCGGAACTGCGCTTATTTGCCGGGGCATTATAACGGTGGCGAAAGGGGAAAAGAAAGGCCGCATGCGGCGGCCAGGGGAAGGCGAGTCTATTGTAAAGGACTTGAGTCATTTGCTGCGAACCACGCCTTGCATCCCAGACTGTAAGCCACTTACAAGTGGCTTGCTTGCACCATCTCTATTTCTGGGTTTGTAGTTCGGCTAATCCTTGCTTGGCGCTGAGATTATTGGGGTCGAGCTCCAGGACTTTGGAAAATGCGGTGATGGCGGCTTCATTTTGTTGTACTGCTCGCATGAACTGCGCCAGTTTTAACCATACCTGCAAGTCTTGCGGGTACTTTCCCAGGTAATCCAGATAGGTTTCCAGTGCCTGTTGCCCGTTACCGCCGAGGCGCAATATGTGCGCATATTGCGGTAGAAAACTGTCGTTCAAGCGGCTTAACTCAGCCAGAGTGGTTTCGGCTAGGGAGGGCATATTGAGCTGCAGAGCCAGTATGGAAATCATTCTGAGCTCGGTTTCGGTTGTTTGGTCCTGACTGTCATAGGTTCCTGTCGTTGGGGCGGTTACTTTTGTTGGGTTTATTTGTGATTTGAGTCAAAAGGTTGATTTGATGTGATTGTTATCATTGCGCGCCGTGAGGCTCGGCACCGAACTACACCTATTTATTTGGGCTGACTGTTTCGGCTCAAGTGCATTCCAAAGGAAATGACATGCGACTTAAATTCAGATTTATCAAGTTGTTATTATGCTCTGTGCTGGCGGTTCCTGCTGTTGGCATGGCGTCTGAGCTCGATCGCTTTGAAAACTTGTCCGGTACCTTGAACATTGCCGGTGGTACCGCGCATATCCCTGTGATGAAGCAGGCGGCAAAAACTATTATGTCTGCCAATAACGATATTCGCATTACTATTGCCGGTGGCGGCAGTGGTGTGGGGGCGCAGCAAGTTGCCAAGGGACTGGTTGAAATCGGTAATACCGGCCGCCCTCTGAAGCCGGGTGAACTGAAATACGGTCTGCTTTCTTTCCCATTTGCCATCGATGGCGTTGCGGTTATCGTCAATCCGGCCAACCCCATTCAACAGCTGAGCTCGCAACAGGTGATGGATATCTATTCCGGTAAAATAACCAACTGGAAGAGCCTGGGTGGTGAAGATCGGCAGATCAATATTTTCACCCGTGACGAAGCCAGCGGTACCCGCTCGGTATTTGTTAAAAAGTTGCTGAATAAGTCGCCGGTTTCGGCTCAGGCCAATGTTGTACCTTCCAATGGTGCGATGAAAACTGCGATTGCCCGCGATCCCGGTGCCATAGGTTACAGCAGTGTCGGTTATATCGATCAGACAGTGAAAGCGCCGATATTGGATAATGTGCTGCCCACCAATGAAGCCTGTGCTTCCGGCGAATACCCTGTAGTGCGTAAGCTGTATATGAATACCAAGGGACAACCTAAGGGGCTGACCCAGGCGTTTATTGACTATATCTATGGTCCAGACGGCGCTGAATTTATCCGTGAAGCCGGATATATTCCTGTCGGACATTAATGACTCATGACCACACAGATCTCCGCTGAGCGGATACTGCAACTTCTGGCCGCATCAGTATTATTGCTGATAGTGCTGCTGTTTGGGTTTCTGATGTGGTTTGCATTGCCGGTGTTTTTCAACCCGCAAACCAGCGTGTTGTCGTTACACTGGCAACCGGAGCAGGGGCAATTTGGCATAGTTGCCATGATTGCCGGCTCCGGTTTGTTGGGACTGCTGGCCTTACTGTTGGCATTTCCTATCGCCCTTGGCATCACAGGGTTTTGTTTATTACCTCGCTATCGAAGGCCTGCGCGTTTTATCCGGGCGCTGATCCGCTTGATGGCCGGGATCCCGACTGTGGTGTATGGGTTGGCCGCTGTGTTTTTGCTGGTGCCGCTGATCCGGGAAACCTTTCGAACCGGTTCGGGGTTCAGCCTCATCAGTGCCACTCTGGTGATAGTGCTGTTGATCTTGCCTGTGATGGTGATGATGTTGGACAGTCAATGTCGCCCTTTGGCCAAAGAACTCAGAATGGTGTCTGCTTCTCTGGGGTTCAGCGATCTCCAAACCCTGTATCATCTGGTATTACCCAATGCCCGCCGCGCCATGGCCAGCGCCGCCTTACTCGGTTTTGGCAGGGCCATAGGCGATACCTTGCTGCCTTTGATGCTGGCCGGCAATGCGCCGCAGCTTCCGGACAGTGTATTTGATTCGGTTCGCACCCTGACGGCGCATATTGGCTTGGTGCTGGCCACGGAAAATGATAGCGCCATGTACAACTCACTGTTTGCCGCCGGTTTGTTGCTGCTCACTATCAGTGTGCTGGTGACTCTGTTGATCCGCTATATGACTTCGTCTGCCAAGGCCACCACCGAGGGTTCTGGGTCTTGAAAGCCAAGTGTTTCCATTATTGGTGCTTATTCTGCAGCGCCATGCTGTTGCTGTGTCTCTTGTCACTGCTGGGATTTATTCTATATCGAGGCGTTCCCACGCTCAGCCTGTCGCTCTATTTTGGTGATACTGAACCCTTAAAAGGTTTCTTGGGACAGGCGCCTATCTGGGATGGTATTTGGCCTGCCTGTGTCGGAACCCTGGCGGTAGTTGCCAGTGCTTTGATGATCGCCTTGCTGCCCGGACTGGCAACCGGAATTTGGCTGGCAACGGCGAAAACATCCAAGGCAAAGGTGCTATTGGAGCTGGCGGTCGATATCCTGGCCGGCGTTCCCTCGATATTGATGGGCTTATTTGGCTTTACCCTTATTCTGTTACTGCGCAACACCTTGCTGCCTTCTGCCAACACTTGTTTGGCACTGTCGGCATTTTGCCTGGCGATGTTGATCATTCCCTATCTGGCCGTTTCTACCCGCACGGCGCTGCAGGCGCTGCCTGTGTCTTTGAGTTTAACCGCACTCTCACTCGGCATGACACAGTGGCAAGCTTTGCGCTTTGTATTGTTGCCCCAGGCCGAGCGCGGGATCCGCGGCGGCATCATGTTGGCCATTGGCCGGGCCGCAGAAGATACCGCGGTGATCATGCTGACCGGCGCCGTTGCCAATGCGGGGTTACCTGGCGGGATCTTTGAACGGTTTGAAGCCCTGCCTTTTACGATTTTTTATTACAGTGCCCAGTATCAGAGCGAGGCCGAATTGCAGATGGCGTTTGGTGCCGCGCTGACACTCCTGTGTTTAACTGCCACGGTATTTTCCATGGCCAACTGGGTGACACGTTTTCCCGGAAGGAATCATTAGTATGGCGTTATCAAAGGCTGCGGATGTCGCGGGCACTGTGTCTAACCTCAGTGTGTATTTTGGTCAACAAGCGGCACTCGAAAACATCAACATGCAGATCCATCGGCGGCGGATCAATGTGCTCAGCGGGCCGTCAGGCTCGGGGAAAACCACCCTGTTACGGGCGCTCAATCGCCTCAATGACGAATATCAACATAGTCGCACCCGGGGTGAGATAACGCTTTGCGTGGCAGATAAGCCGCTTTCGGTCAATCAACTGAAAACCACAGAGTTACCCTATTTGCGCCGTAAAGTCGGTATGGTGTTTCAACATCCGCAACTGCTTCCCGGCAGTGTGGCGCAAAACCTATTACTTCCCTTGAAAGTGGTCGGTAACCTGCAGGGGGAGGCCGCGCTGAAACAGATGCAGCAAGCTTTTGAGCAGGCGGCGTTGTGGAATGAGGTCAAAGATCGCCTGTCGGCACCGGCCTCAACCTTATCTGGCGGGCAACAGCAGCGCCTTTGCCTGGCCCGCACCCTGATTTTTGAGCCGGATATCTTATTACTCGATGAGCCTACATCTTCACTCGATCCCGAAGCTACTGCACAAATTGAAGCCTTGATAAAACGCCTCGCCGGCCATTGTACCCTGGTGATGGTTTCTCACTGTGAACATCAAACAGCCAGATTGGCCGATCATCTCTATCGTTTTGAGTACGGGAGATTACGACCTGAGTCGGCATGAGTGCGCCGAATCACTCTTTGTCTGGCTTAACCAAAGAGAGATTCAGACACGCTTTTGCAATTGCTCGGCTTAATCGTCGAGATACTTGGTCTGCTCGGTGTAATTCGGGGTCAGCAAGTTTTGATACAGCTTGGGGTTCATGTTGAAACCACCGAATTTGCTTATGGTGTAACAAAGGACTTTCAGCTTGAGCTTTCTGAAGCTGGGAGGGATGGGTTTAAGGAATTTGCAGCAATCGATACTCAAGCGTTCCAGCTTCTCAAGCGCCAACATGGACTCGGGTAGAGACTCAGTGACAAAATCCTCCAGAGATAAGGTATCCAACTCAGTAAACTCACCGATAAAATCAGGGATAACCTTGATATCGCCGCCTCTCAGAGAAAGCCGTTTTAACGGTAGTGCCTTAAGCTCTATGGGGAAATGATCCAGGCTCTTGTGCATTCCCATCAGTTTAAGGTGATGCAAGCGGGTATATTTCACCAAGGCCTTGGTGGCTTCCAGACCAAACTCATAACACAGGACCAGTTTCAAGGTTTCCAATGCCGGCGCATCGAGTGAGGCCAGGGTTTTAAGATCACTGCGTGAAATCAACAGGGTTTTCAGCCGTGGCAGCGAAACATTGGCAGGGAAATCGTTGAATTTGTTGAGTTCAACTGTTTCAAGCTTGGGGCTACTCGTTAACAATGGGCCAAGGGTAACGACGTCTGTATTGTGCAGCTCCAGCGAGGTCAACTGGGTAACGGCGGGGCAATTCAAACCAGGTAAAGTCTCCCTTGGGTTTGCGCATCCATCCTCAAGCTCAGTCTCAACTTGGGCCGGGTCAATATTGAGCGACACTAGATTGGGGCAATGCATTAATAGATCGGCGATTTTAGCTGTCGTCAGTCTAGTGGTGAAGGAGGTGAGTCGCTCTGGCTGAGGCAGGTATTGAGACAGCTCTTCCCCCGTGTCCGGCGTGTCATCGTCAGGGTAGTATTTCATCACAGCTGTAGAAATATTGCTGAACAGCTGCCGTTCATTGTCCACCGGGCAATGGCTTAGAATGAGTTCATCCAGGGTTAGTCTCTCGGTTGGGGCAATAAGGCGATGACAACGGTCGATTTCCAACTTTTTGATGTTTCGCGGCAACAATGACGCATCTATGGTGAGTTTTTGGCCGTTTATTATGCTGAGGCTGTCCAGCGCCGCTATCTTTTTAAACGACTCGGGGATGGTTTCCGAGTTGGTCGAATTAAAACTAAGGTTTTTAAGGCATTGACATAGAGGCAGTTCATCCCAGAAGCCGTCGTCGCCGAAATCTGCCCCCCAGATGCTCTCCAGTTGCGAAAACGCCCCAAAAGGGAAGCGAATGCCGGTTAAGTCTCTGGTATAACCCAGGTGCAACTCTTTGAGATGAGGAAAACATGCAGCATGCTCACAGACCAATGCCAGCAGTTTCTTTTCTTGGATTTTAAGCCGGGTTATATCTTCATATACCTTTGGGGCAAAGCGGATATCTATGCCATTAGTGAAAGATGTTTTTTGATTGCCAAGCACCGTATTGGCATGGATTGAACTCAATAACGGGTTTTTCCATAGTGTCAGCTTATTGAGGTTGGCTAAGGTCAGTTGCTCATCAATAGATGCAAGTTGGGGACAGCATGAGATTTTTAAGTGTTGCAGCTGTGGCAGCTTATCCAGATTAGTACCAAGGCGTTGTAAATCCGGGACTAACCCCAAATCAATCTTGGTCAATCCGGCCGGTAAATCAAACAGCTCGGCGCCGCAGATAGGGGTATCGTACCAGGTTAGGCTGCTAAGGTTTGTCAGTTGGCGAAAATCAAGATCTAGACTTTCCAGCGGCACAGAGTCAATTTTAAACTCTTGCAGTTTCTTAAGCTTTTCAATGCTCTTGGGTAGTGTCTTGTAATCGCCTTCAATGTTGAGCTTTTCAAGCAGTGGCAGACTACCGATACTTTCAGGCAACTGTTGTCCACAAAAGGGCACTTCTTCGATGGCCAGAAAAGTCACCGAGGGGAAACGCGCCAACAGCTCGGGGCGCTCGCAGAGTGCCTCCAGCGGCTGACCGGCTCGAATATCTATGATGGTATGTCCAAGCCTGGCATAGAGGTAATCGACATCCAGCTCGGCCGACAGGCTGGCATATTCGCAAAGGACACAGAAGACATCTCTCATATCAGGCTCTTTCTCGCCTTTAATCAGTTTCTTGCGGCACTTGAAGGCATTTTGAATATCCTGGCTCGCATGCTGTTTCAGCAGTTGGCGGATCTCTTTCACGCAGTCGGTATCGGCGCTGCATTTACCAATCAGGAAAAGGTCGTTGATGAACTTTTCAGGAAAGCCGTCACTGTTTTTAACAGCATTAAAGTAGTCGGGGAGGGATTCTATAAATTGGGACATAATATAAACAACTTATTGTAGGGTATGGTTATTAGCCTGTTGGCCACTGCAGATGCTTAACGCCGTAGTTTTATCGTTCTGATGAACTTGGGCTTAGGGGGACACAAGCCCTGGATTTGGCTAGATTCGCTGTCGATAGTGCGCCGGAAAATGTAGAACGAGATGGATTGCAAGATGCTCGGTAAAGTGCATCGAAAAGTGCACCGAATATGGCATCGAAAATTACAGATGGAGGCGCAGCATAAGATGCCGCGCAATGCGAAGAGCTGACTAATTCCATTTACCGATTTTCCTTCCAGTGACCACAAAAGTGGCCCGCACTCAAGCCTGCTGACGGATTTTACAAGAGTTGAAGGCCCCGTACAATCAATGGGATAGATATAGGCCAGTAATACTGGAATGATGTTTATGCGGATAACAGCCTTACAGGCGGTGTGACCGAAAAATCCAGTCAGGGCAGCTTCTAGGACCGGATCAGTGAAACCTGCCAAGAATTATGGGTGTCCCCATTTTGCTCCTCAGAAGCTGACAGCCCCTGATGCAACATCAACATCGCCATCAGACGCCTGGCAAAGCGCTTATCATTGGTTTTTTGAATCAGTTTTTGCATGCGCTAACACTCAGCGCGGCAAAGTGGTGCTAAGATGGCCATTATCAGTCCTTGGACGAGTGGTGGGTTTGTTTGGCGATAGATCTGAACGCTCAAACAGGACTGAGTTCCCTTCCTGTGATCTACTATTTGGAACAGTTATTTAGTCTGAAGGGCTTGGGCATTAACGAAGGAGATGCCTTAGCTTCTGGGAAATTAACTCCAAATGACCGAGAACGGTTTGAAAAATATCTGAATCATCATCAAAGTATCTTTGAAGAGATTCATGGTATAAAGCTAAATTAATCTGTTTTACTCAAGGAAGAGCATGAGCGAAATCGTTATTCAAACCCTATCCGTGGTTTTTCTGCTATCAGGCATGGCGGTTGTGTTGCTAGTCATGCGGTTGATGCTGTGGCATAGAGACCGGACTGTCAGGTTGCCCATTGACCGTGATAAGTTACAGCGCATCCCCGCTTTAGGGTTACAACAGCAGATTCAAGACTTACTTTTTGACGTTATTGGCGCATTCATGATCGCCGTGATGGTGGTTTGTTTGCCTTTTGCGGTGGCTGGCATTCATCAGAACATCGTTTCAGGTTCGATACCTTGGTCGTTTCTTGCCGTAAGTGTCTTAGGGGTTGCTTATGCCGCTTTCAAACTATGGAAGTCATTTAGTAAATTGACCAAGCTGCGGCTTGGTCATGCGGCAGAAGTGGCTACGGCAAATGAACTCATTGGCTTGCAGGGATTAGGCTATCAAGTCTTTCATGATGTTCAGGCCGATGGTTTCAATATTGACCATTTAGTGGTTGGCTCGAATGGTGTTTTTGTTATCGAAACCAAGGGACGCCATAAGCGTAATAAAGACAAAAAGAACGGTGGCAAAGATCACGAGCTAACGTTCAAAGACGGCAAGCTGCTCTTTCCCTCTTGGGTTGAAACTAAACCTCTGGAGCAAGCTGTTAGGCAAGCCAAATGGGTTGGTGAATGGCTCAGTAAATCGAGTGGAGTCGAAGTCTCGCCGATGCCTGTGTTGGTGTTTCCAGGATGGTTCATTAATCGAGATTCAAAGCCGCCATTTCCGATATTGAATCATCGGCAGTTAGTGAAAACAATTCCTACTTGCCGGAGTCAAATGTTTACATTTGAACATGTGAAACAGATAGCTTATCAAATAAGTCAACGTAATAGTTAGTAAATAAGGGTAGGGTATGATTGCAGAAGCGAGAAAACAGCGAGAAAATAGCGAGAAAACAGGACCACGAGAAAACAGGACAGCCATATCTTTTTGATGTTTCGCCCAGCCTTGACTAGAGGATCAAAAATACAGGACAGCCATATCTTTTTGATGTTTCACACAGCCTTGACTAGGCTTTGAAATACCCATCAAAGCTCAGTCGAGGTTGGTTATGAC
>NZ_LVDR01000010.1:88076-90129 GCF_007636515.1 Shewanella sp. MSW | reverse complement strand
TTCATCCACGAGCTGCAGCGGTACGATTCAAAAGTATCGGAATGGTATCAACATGGGCACTATTACCCTGGTAGGTACAAGTGGCACACAAACAGAATTAAAGAATGGCACAGTGTATAACATCAGTGTCACTTGCACAGGAAACGGCGGCAGCAAAAGCGCTATTGCGACAGCTCGCGGCGGCAGTAGCGGCGGCGGTGATTACATGTAAGGGGAATACTCATGGAACGAATAATTCAACTCCTAACGCTGCTGTTACTGTTAATATGCAGCCAAGTATCAGCAACCACAGTTAGATATCAGCATACAGATATGCTGGGGTCAGTCGTTGCAGAATCGGACAGTGCCGGCAACATCATTAGTCGCAGTCATTACGAACCGTTTGGCAAACGATTGGGGGGAGACAAGGCCGGCATAGGCTACACAGGCCACCTGCAGGATGAGGACTTGAACCTGACCTATATGCAGGCACGATACTATGATCCACTGATAGGGCGGTTCTATGCCAATGATCCGGTTGGATTCAGGGATGTGCATAGCTTTAACCGGTATGCGTATGGGAATAATAATCCGTATAAATACGTAGATCCGGATGGGAAAACAGGGGTTTTAGCTTATACGCCAACAAGTTCTCCTGTTGGAACAACCGGCATGGAGAAGCTTTCCCTTGAGCAACAATCAGCTGGGGTAAATGCTGTAATGGATGCGGCTCCGATTGTTGGTGATATCAAAGCTATTCAAGAAGCCGCAAGTAACCCTACCGGGGTAAATATTGCCGCAGCAGCAATTGGTGCCATACCACTGATAGGAGATGCCGCTGCGGCTGGTATAAAAGGGAGTAAAGTTTTTAGCAAAGAAAAACAAGCTCTTGTGGAGATGGCTAAAATGGACAAGAAGAATGGTGGTGTGACGCAAGGTGATATGGATGCATATGCCGAATTAAATGCTGAGCTATCAGACCCCTTCCCATCAAATCAAGTCAGGGGACTGGAAACTCATCCAGATAGGGCTAATGGGAGTGAGCCTCATGGTCACGTTGGCCCAGTAAACCATATACCAGAAAAGAAAATCGAAGATTAAAGGCTTAGTATGTATAAGAAACTGCTTGATTTTTGGATAAAAGTATCTAGTGAACTAAATTTGGACATTGATATTGGACATAAGGTCACATTGGATTCTGGGGAAGTAATCGAGTCGCTACTTTTGGTTAAAGGATTTGGTGCCAAAATGGGGATGTTAATCTTTAGCAAAGATATTGATATTACCCAAGTAAGAAAAGAGTTGAACGAACTTGGTTATGGGTACTCACATATGTACCCACCACTAGAGAATGAACAATTTGACATTGATGATTATGTTGAACTTTTAGAAGATTGGGGGTGGACGGGTAAGCTATCAGAAAAACCTTTTTAAGTTCAATTATGCTAAATAATTTAAAGACTCTGACAAGTCTTGAGTAGGTCTGAGAAGCGTGGTCAGTTTTCAGCGGAAAGCTGGCCAACTGTTTTAGAAAAAGACAGGACAGCCAGATCTTTTTGATGTTTCGCACAGGCTTGACTAGGCTTTGAAATACCCATCAAAGCTCAATCGAGGTTGGTTATGACCACAGCCCGTCGCCAGTTGATAGATGCTGAAAGTACGCCCTTTTACCACGTGATTAACCGTTGCGTTAGAAGGGCATTTTTGTGTGGTGAAGATGCTCTGTCGGGTCGCAGTTACCAGCATAGACGTGGCTGGATAGTGGATAAAATCAGGCAGTTGTCGTCAATATTCTGCATCGACGTTTGCGCTTATGCGGTCATGAGTAATCACTACCATTTGGTGCTCAAAATCGACCTTGCTACGCAACAATCGTTGTCGCCATTTGAAGTCATTGAGCGTTGGACAGGGCTCTTTAGTGGCAATCCTGTGGCGGCAAAGTTCCTCAAGGGCGATAGTCTCTCAGAAGGTGAGCGAATACTGTTGGATACGCTGATTAGCGATTGGCAGTAACGCCTTGGCAGTATCAGTTGGTTTATGCGCTGTTTAAACGAAGATATCGCCCGCAAGGCCA
>NZ_LVDR01000010.1:0-86126 GCF_007636515.1 Shewanella sp. MSW | reverse complement strand
GGCACAGGCGGAACTGTGACCTTCCGAGCCAGGGATGGCGAGGCAGAGCTTACAGGGACGTACTCGCAGCGAGTCACAGGATCGCCTGTGCGAAAGGCGCACCGCAGGTGATGGGCTGCAACTTAGCTGGCAGCTAAAACCAGGTTTATTAGTGAGATTTGGCTCAAAGCCATAATAGCCGCAGTGCCAGCGGCTCTCGGCGACACCGAGGGGGGAATTAGTGCAATTCTGTGAGAATGGAGTAACTTGAAACATCTGAAGAGTCTGCAGACATACACCTAATTCCCAGGCACAGGCGAAACTGTGACCGTCGAAAACAGGGACGTTTTCGTCGAGCGCCCAGGGATGGGTTCACAGCGAATCACAGGATCGCCTGTGCGAAAGGTGCACCGCAGGTAATGGACTACATCGTGGCCGGAAGCTCGGCCAATACTCACTTAGGAACTTTTAGCCAAAAGCCATATTAGCCACTGTGCCCACAATTATTTGCGCTAAGGGGTTGCTTCAGCAACCAGTTTCAACACGATTCCGGGTTCTGCGCCAGATGCCAGTGCGCTACGCTCGACAAAACCACCGGCAAGCGCCAGCAGTCGGCCATTTTGCATCAGCAGCGGCACTCTGTCTCTGAGCCAGGGCGGCACTCCGAGTTCATGCCAGAGTTTCTTGAGCTCCCGCCCCTTGTCTCTATTGTGGGGCTGACAGCGGTAACTACCCTTGAGTCCCATGACCAATTCAGGCGCAGCAGCAACATCTGATGGCTGAACTTTTGCCCCTAGTGACGCCGATAGTGACGCCGGTAGTGGTGCCGGTATTGACGCCATTAGCGAAGCCAGTTGTGGGGCCATTACTTGAGCCAGCGCCACCCTGGGCCCTGAGTCAGCCAATGTCAGCTCCAGGCGCTGCCAGGGGGAGGTGAGCCCAACACTCAGACTCTGCCCTTGGCTCAATGCTTGCAGCTGCTTTTGGCTCAGGGTCAGTTTCGAGAGTCTTGCAGCCACATCTTCAGCCGAACCTGCGCTATCAAGTAATTGGAATGCTGCCCCTGGCAGAGGCGCCATGGCATAGATCTGTTGCCCATAACGCCTGAGGAGCAATCCTTTAAAGCTAAGCTCAAGCTGAGCATCCTCCCTGGCATCAAGTAGCTGCGCCAAGGCTTGCTGCAACTGCACCTGCGCCGGTAAGGGCAAGCGCTGCATCTGAATAAACTGCCGCAGCAACTGCGCCTGCCACTGGGGTGACAACACTTTGAGCCCGGCGCTATCCAGCACCCTAACGCCGCTGAAGCGGCAACGGCCGAGCAAGGGCTGCAACTTTTCGGCGCTGACTTCATCGAGCAGCAACTGCTGCTCGGCGCACAGGGCGGCACTGCGTGAGGCCGTAGTGGCAATCGAAGGCCAGCGCTGCTTGAGTACTGGGATCACCTCGGCGCGCAGGAAGTTGCGGTCATACTGGGTGTCCTGATTACTCTCATCATTGATATAGGGCAGCTCGAGACTCGCCACCGCCTGCTCTATCTGAGCCCGGCTGCTGTCCAGCATGGGCCGTAATTGCCAGCATGGTGCACTTTCTGCCCTGGATGTCTGAGCCAAGGAACTTTCTGCCTTAGATATCAGAGCCAAGTGCTGAGCTTGCCCCATGGCCGCCAGTCCCTTGGGGCCCTGACCGCGCTTGAGCGCCAGCAGCAGCGTCTCCAACTGATCGTCCTGATGATGGGCCGTCAGCAGAATATCGCCGGGATTGAGCAGCTCGGCAATCGCCTGATAGCGAGCGCGCCGCGCCTCGGCCTCGATACTGACGCGCGGGCCGAGCTCAAGTTGGACCTTCCGAAGAACAAAATTCAGGCCATAATGCTCGGCTCTTTGGCGACAATGAGCCGCCCAGGTATCGGCATTGCGGCTGAGGCCATGGTGTACGTGCACCAGGGAGATTTGATAAGGCGTCTTGGGGTGAGTCTCGCCAAAGCGCGCCAAGGTGTAGGCCAGCAGCTCTGAGTCCATACCGCCGCTGTAACCCAGCCAGAGGTGGTTGTCAGCCGTGGCGCCGATTTTATCCAGCAGCGCCGTTAACTTGAGTACCAGGGTATCAACCAGAGTATGGGGCATTAGAAGAGGATCCTGACCTTATCTGTGCCGAGCATGGCTTCCAGTGCCATCATGAGTTCATCACTGGGGTTTACCCGCCAGTCGTCACTCAAACGGAACTGTCCCTTGGCCTGGGCCTGACGATAGTTGATCGCCACAGGCACAGAGCCACCGCGCCAGGGTGAGAGGGTCTCATAAAACTGTGTCAGCCATTCCGGGCTCAATATTGCCGCGTCGAGATCCAGCTCCACCGCCGCCGCAAAGTGGCTGCGGGCTTCGCCCATATCTATGATGTTGCGCGCCGTCATCCGGTTGCCGCCGGAGAAGTCATCGAAGCTCACTTCACCTTCACAGATGAGGATCCTGTCTTTCTCCAGCAGGTGATTGAATTTCTCGAAGGCCTCGGTAAACAGCATCACTTCCAGACGGGCACTCTTGTCGTCCAGCGTCAGCAGCCCCATCTTTGAGCCTCGCTTGGTCAGCATCACCCGGGTGGCGACCACCAATCCGGCGGCCTTGACCGTCTTGCCCCTGTCTGTGGGGTGAATATCCTTGAGCCGCCCGGAGGTGTAGTGCCTGAGCTCTTTGAGATATTGGTTGATGGGGTGACCTGTGAGGTAAAGCCCCAGGGTCTCACGCTCCCCTTCCAACCAGACCTTGTCCGGCCAACGCGGGCAGTCGACAAACTGTTGTTTGCTGTCCTCGGGGTCGTCGTTGAGCAGACCGAACATGTCGCACTGGCCTATGGCTTCGGCCTTGGCGTGCTGATCGGCGGCGCGTATCGCCTCCGGCAAGGTAGCCATCATGGAAGCCCGGTGCGGCCCCAGATTGTCCATGGCGCCGGCATTGATCAGCTTCTCAATCACCCGGCGGTTGAGTTTTTTCAAATCCACCCGGGCGCAGAAATCGAACAAGTCTTTGAACGGCCCACCCTTGCGAGCTTCCAGAATCGATTCGACCGGCCCTTCGCCCACGCCCTTGATGGCGCCTATACCGTAGACGATATTGAGCTCTTCATCGACGGTAAACTTGAACAGGCCCTTGTTGACATCCGGCGGAATAAGCTTGAGCCCCATGCGCTCACACTCATCCACCAGGGTCACTATCTTGTCTGTGTTGTCCATATCGGCGGACATTACCGCCGCCATAAATTCAGACGGATAGTGGGTCTTGAGCCAGAGTGTCTGATAAGACACCAGTGCGTAGGCGGCCGAGTGCGATTTGTTGAAGCCGTAACCGGCGAATTTCTCCACCAGATCGAAGATCTTCATCGCCAGTTCGCCATCAACGCCGTTTTTTATCGCCCCGGCTTCAAAACCAGCACGCTGCTTGGCCATCTCTTCCGGTTTTTTCTTACCCATGGCCCGGCGCAGCATGTCCGCGCCGCCCAGGGTATAACCCGCCAGCGTCTGGGCAATCTGCATCACCTGTTCCTGATAGAGGATGATGCCGTAGGTAGGATCCAAAATCGGTTTAAGGCTCTCGTGTTGCCACTTCTCATCCGGGTAGGAGATGGCCTCGTGGCCGTGCTTACGCTCGATAAAGTTATCTACCATCCCCGACTGCAGCGGGCCTGGGCGGAACAGGGCTACCAGAGCGATCATATCTTCAAAGCAGTCGGGCTGCAGACGTTTGATAAGATCTTTCATGCCGCGGGATTCCAGCTGGAATACCGCCGTGGTTTCGTAGCGTTTAAGTACCCCGAAGGACTTGGCATCGTTCAGCGGAATGGCGGCAATATCGACCGGCGGCTTGCCGAGCTTGGCGAGCCTTGGGTTAATCATCCCCAGCGCCCAGTCGATAATGGTCAGGGTTCTGAGACCCAGGAAGTCAAATTTCACCAGACCGGCGGTTTCCACGTCGTTCTTGTCGAACTGGGTCACTGGGTTTTTCCCTTCTGCGTCGCAATAAAGCGGCGAGAAGTCGGTGATCTTGGTCGGCGCAATTACCACGCCCCCGGCGTGCTTACCCGCGTTACGGGTCACCCCCTCAAGCTTGCGGCACATGTCGATAAGGTCTTTGACATCCTCATCGGCCTCATAGGCTTCAGGCAGCGCAGGCTCGACCTCAAACGCCTTGGCCAACGTCATCCCGGGCTCGGCCGGGATCATCTTGGAAATTCTGTCGACAAAACCGTAGGGGTGCCCCAGCACCCGGCCCACGTCACGCACTACCGCCTTGGCGGCCATGGTACCGAAGGTGATGATCTGCGATACCGCGTCCCGGCCATAGAGTTCGGCCACGTGATCGATAACCTCATCGCGCCTGTCCATACAGAAGTCGACGTCAAAGTCGGGCATCGACACCCGCTCGGGGTTAAGAAAACGTTCGAACAGCAGGTCAAATTCCAGCGGGTCCAGGTCAGTGATCTTAAGCGCATAGGCCACCAGGGAGCCGGCACCCGAACCCCGCCCCGGGCCCACGGGAATGCCGTTGTCCTTACCCCACTGGATAAACTCCATCACGATAAGGAAGTAGCCGGGGAAGCCCATCTGGTTGATAACCTTGAGCTCAATATCCAGACGCTCGTCATACTCGCCGCGCTTTTCCGCCCGCTCCTGTGGGTCCGGGAACAGGAACTCGAGACGCTCTTCCAGCCCCTCTTTGGAGCGCATCACCAGATAGTCAGCGGTGGACAGCTCACCCGTGGGGAAGTTGGGCAGGAAGTACTCACCAAGCCGCACGGTAACGTTACAGCGCTTGGCTATCTCCACCGTGTTTTGCAGCGCTTCCGGAATGTCAGCAAACAGCTCGCACATCTCAGCTTCAGTCTTGAGATACTGCTGCTCGCTGTATTTCTTGGGTCTACGGGGGTCAGCCAATGTGTAGCCATCGTGGATAGCCACCCGGATTTCATGGGCCTCGAACTCTTCCGGGGTCATGAACACCACCTGGTTGGTGGCAACCACAGGCAGGCCTGTGTTGGCAGCATGTTCCACCGCCATGTGCAGGTAGCGCTCCTCATCCGGGCGCCCGGTGCGGATCAGTTCAATAAAGTAACGGTCGTTGAAGTACTGCTTATAGAAATCGGTCAGTTCCTGGGCCTGGTTCTGGTTGCCCTTGAGCAGCGCCTTGCCCAAGTCCCCTTCCCTTGCGCCGGAGAGCAGCAAAATACCGGCGCCGTGCTCCAGCAGCCACTGCTGATCGATAGCGACTCTGTCACGCACCTGACCGCGCAGATAGGCCTTGGAGATCAGTTGAGTCAGGTTCTGGTAGCCATCGTTATCCATAGCCAGCACGGTAAGCGCGCAAAACTCATCTTCAAAGCCGGGCACCAACATCCAGAAGTCGGCCCCTATGATGGGTTTTATCCCGGCGCCATGGCAGCCACCGTAGAATTTCACCAGACCACAGAGGTTGTTCTGATCCGTCAGCGCCACTGCCGCCATGCCCTCATCGGCCACCTTGGCCAGAATGGGCTTGACCTTGGCCAGACCATCGGTCATGGAAAAGTCTGAGTGAACACGTAGATGGACGAAACGGGGCTGTGACATGAAAATCCGATTACTCTGACAAGCTGAAAATCAATAGGCAAAGATAACACGCCGGGAGAGGTTCACCAAAGTTAAAACCGGCCATTTAACCTTGCTGTTGATAGAAGCGCCAATTAACCGAGAAATGACGCTCGGCTCAGATTCGCTTTTCACCGACATACCAACAAAAAGATGTAACAGCAAAAAATGACAGGGCAGCAGCGGCTGCCCTTTGGGTTGCATCTTTAGGTTTCAGAACGGCTTATGAATGCTGTTCCAGCCATTCGCGTACCGGCCTGAAGCTGCGTCTGTGTTCAGGCAAGACACCGTGTTGACTCAAGGCTTCGAAATGCGCCTTGGTGGGATAGCCCTTATGGGCAGCAAAACCATACTCAGGGTGGCGGAGGTCAAGCTCGGCCATCTCCCGGTCGCGGGTGACCTTGGCTATGATAGAGGCGGCGCTGATGGCCGGGATCAAGCCATCGCCCTTAACCACTGCGGCCGAAGACAGGCCAAAATCCGGGGTCCGATTGCCGTCTACCAAGACTTTTTCGGGACGCACCTTCAAGCCCGTAACGGCGCGCTGCATCGCCAACATGGTGGCATGCAATATGTTGAGCTCATCGATTTCCGCCGGGCTGGCTCGACCGACTGAGACCGCCAGCGCCTTGGCCAGGATCTCTTCATAGAGGGCATCGCGTTTCCTTTCGCTGAGCTTCTTGGAATCATTGAGGCCGGTGACGGGATTGGCGGGATCCAGGATCACCGCTGCCGTGACCACATCGCCGACCAAGGGGCCACGCCCCACTTCATCTACCCCGGCGACCAGCCCCTGGCACAACAGCTGCGCTTCGGCTTCCGAGAGTTGCTTATAGACTGTCATCTTTCCTCGGCTTTTTTATCCAGCAATGCCACAACCGCCTGGGCCGCCTTCTCACTGGCGTTGCAGGCCAGCAGGCTGTGCAACTTAGTAAACTCGGCCAGCAGCGGCCGGTTATCTTTATCCAGCAATTTACCCACCTCTTCGGCTATCCGCTCGGCAGTGCAATCATCTTGGATAAGCTCTGCCACCAACTCTCTTCCGGCCAACAAATTGGGCAAAGAGAAGTGGTTTATCTGCATCATCCGCTTGGCAATACGGTAAGTGATAGGGCTGACCCGATAGCCGACCACCATAGGGCGCTTGACCAACATGGCTTCCAGCGTGGCGGTGCCCGATGCCAGCAAGATGGCATCGCTGGCGGCCATCACTTCCCGCGAGCGCCCTTCCGTCATATGAATTTCCAGATCCGGCGCATAGGTTTCCAGCGCGGCAAGAAACTGCTGGCGGCGTTTTTCATTCACCAAGGGGGTAATAAACTTGAGATCCGGATAGCGCTGTTTCAGCAGCCTGGCCGCCTCCACAAAGGGCTGGGCCAACATCTTCAACTCGCCACCACGAGAACCCGGCAGGATGGCCAAATATTCAGCCTCGACTTTCAAGCCGAGTGCTTCTCTGGCAAGACGCTTGTCATTCTCCATCGGGATCTCATCGGCCAAAGTGTGGCCGACAAAGGTACAAGGCACCTGATGCTTGTCGTAGAAGGCTTTTTCAAACGGCAGCAGTGACAGCACCATATTGGTGGCGCGGGCGATTTTGAAGATCCGCTTAGGACGCCAGGCCCAAACCGACGGGCTGACATAATGCACCGTCTTGATCCCACGCGCCTTGAGCTTGAGCTCCAGGCCGATATTGAAGTCCGGGGCATCTATGCCGATAAAGCAATCCGGCTGCAGCGCGGTTATCTGTTTGACCAGACTCGAGCGTATCTTCAACAATCTCGGTAGACGGGAAAGCACCTCGGCAATTCCCATCACGGCCAACTCTTCCATGGCAAACAGCGACTCGAATCCGAGCGCCTCCATGCGAGGGCCTCCTATACCGATAAAACGGGCGTCCGGATAGCGCTGTTGCAATGCTCTCATCAGGCCGGCACCTAAAATATCGCCGGAGATTTCTCCGGCGACCATTGCAAAGACTAACTTTCTATTTTGTGTCATTCGTTCTCACTGTGTCAGCGAATAATTCCTCGATTTGAGGAGGTCACAAAATCAACAAATGCTTGTACCTGCGGCTCTTTTGCGGCGTCTTCAGCCATAGCTGCGATGGCCTCTTCCAGAGTCAGGCTGCTGCGGTACAGGGTCTTGTAAGCCCGGCGCAGCGCTTGCTGGGTCTCTTTGGCAAAGCCGCGGCGCTTCATGCCTTCCATATTCAGACCTCGGGGAATGGCCGCCTGGCCAGAGGCCATCACGAAAGGAGGCACATCCTGCAGCACCAAAGAACAACCTGCAGTAAAGGCATGGGCACCAATGTGCACAAACTGGTGCACCCCTGTCATACCGCCGAGAATAGCCCAGTCACCCACATGGCAATGACCGGCAATAGAGGCGTTGTTGGCCATGATCACATTGTCGCCCACCACGCAGTCGTGAGCGATATGTACATAGGCCATAAACAGGTTGTTGGAGCCGATACGGGTCTCGCTGTTGTCCTGCACTGTGCCACGGTGAATGGTGACAGATTCACGGATGATATTGTTATCACCCATGATAAGCCGGGTAGGTTCACCGGCATATTTCTTGTCCTGGCAATCTTCACCAACTGAGGCAAACTGAAAAATCCGGTTGCCCTTGCCAATGATGCTGGGTCCCTTGATAACCACATGGGAACTAATCCAGCAATCATCGCCGATCTCCACATCCGGTCCTATATAACTCCAGGGACCGATAGTAACATTCTTACCTATCTTGGCGTCGGGGTGAACGAAAGCTAATTTATCTATCACTTGCTAATCTCTCTGCGGGCACACATGATTTCGGCTGAACACACCAGCTCACCATCCACTTTGGCCTCGCCGTAGAAAACGCCAATCCCGCGGCGTTCCTTGATCATCTTCACTTCAAAGTGCAGCTGATCACCTGGCTCAACAACCCGTTTGAAACGAGCATTGTCGATACCGGCAAAATAATACAACACGTCCGGAGACGGCTTGTCGCTCATGGTCTTGAACGCCAACAAGCCGGTGGCCTGCGCCATGGCTTCCAGAATGAGCACGCCAGGCATAACCGGCTGCACAGGGAAGTGTCCCTGAAAGAAAGGCTCATTGATGGTGACGTTCTTGATCGCATGCAGAGTTTCACCCGGAGTAAAATCCAGTACTCTATCGATCAACAAAAATGGATACCTGTGTGGCAGGTAAGCCAAAATCTCTTTGATATCCATTGTATTTAATTGATTAGACACGAACTCGTTTCCTCATGCCGCTTAACACACAGCGGTATTAATCTTGGGGTTTAACGGTTTTTTCCAGGGTCTTGACCCGCTGGAACAGCTCGTCCAATTGACGGAAGCGAACCGTATTTTTACGCCACAGCCTGTTGGGCATGGCCACAGTGGCGGAGGAGTATACCCCAGGTTCACGAACATCGTTAGTAATGTTGGTGCTGCCAGTGACATGCACCCCATCGGTAATACTCAGATGACCGGAAATCGCGCAATTGCCACCAATGATACAATGTTTACCTATAGTCACGCTGCCTGCCAACACAGTGCAGCCGGCAATCGCAGTGTTGGCTCCAATAATATCGTTATGGGCCACTTGCACCTGGTTGTCGAGGATCACACCATCATGAATTTCAGTATGGTCGATTGCGCCGCGATCTATGGTAGTACCGGCACCAATCTCCACTCTGTCACCTATGCGCACGCCGCCGGTTTGAGGGATTTTGATCCACTGACCGCGTTCGTTGGCATAACCGAAACCATCGGAGCCGATAATCGCCCCCGAGTGAACGATACAGTTTTGCCCCATATGCACATTATGATAGACGGTGACATTGGCCCACAGGCGACTGCCTGAGCCTATGATGACATCCTGACCAACCACAGTACCGGCACCTATCTGAACGTTTTCGCCCAAAATACTGTTGGCACCTATTACCGCATTAGCGCCAACCGCAACGTCCTCACCCAGTTTGGCACTGGGATGAATTTGCGCCGAGGGATGGATATCCTCTGCGGCGGCCGGCGTACTGTCCAGCAATTGCGCGACTCTGGCGAAACCGACATAGGGATCATTGAGTACCAAGGCGTTACCGGCAAAACCGTCCAACTCTTTAGGCGAGATCAATACCGCACCAGCCTGAGTCTGCTCCAGCTGGCTACGGTATTTGGTGTTGGCCAGAAAGGTGATCTGATCCGGCCGCGCCTTTTCGAGTGTCGCCACCGAGGAGACAGTCACACTGTCATCCCCGCGAACTTCAGCCCCTAGTAGCTGGCCAAGCTCTTTCAACGAAAAAGACTTCATCGATTTACTGGCCTTTGCTCAAGGCTTCAACCACTTTAGAACTGATGTCGGCAGCTGGCTTAACATAAACCACGGCACCGCGTTGCAGTACCATGTCGTACTTCTCTTTTTCAGCTATGGTGTTAATAGCCTTCTGCACCTTTACCAGCAGCTTGTTTTGCTCTTCGCCCTGACGACGACGCAGATCTTCATCCAGCGCCTTACCTTTGAGCTGATAGTCAGCCTTCAGAGATTCCATTTTACGAACCAGTTCGGTCTTTTGCGCTTCGCTCATCAGCGCGGCATCACGCTGCTGCTTTTCCAGCAAACCACGAAGGTCTTCCTGCAATTTCTGAACTTCGGCCATACGATCACCAAACTCAGTCTTGAGTGCGTTGCTGATCTGCTCACGTTGTGGCAGTTGTTCAAACACGGCGCCCATATCGACAACCGCCAGTTTCTCAGCTTGGGCAGCCAGAGGAGCCCCCATCAACATCAGCGTCATCAGTGCGCCGTTTACCATTTTTTTCAAAGTCAGACTCCTTGTTTTTCTTCAGCAATGCTTGCCGAGTTTATGTAATTTAGAAAGTTTTGCCAATATTGAACGAGAAGATCTCGGTCTCGTCATCGTCGTATTCCTTAACGGGCCAGGCCAGGCTGAACACCATGGGCCCCATGGGCGACAGCCATTGCAGGCTAAGGCCCCAGGAGGCACGGATACGGCTCGGATCACTGTAATCGGCCAACTTGGAAAACTCATCCGCCGGCAAGAAACGATAGGAGTCATAATCAAACTCCGTATCCCAGACGTTACCCGCATCGATAAAGAAGCTGGTACGTACTGAGTTGCTATAGGCCTCATCCAGGAAAGGAGTCGGCACAATCAACTCCATACTGGCCGTAGCGATGGCGTTACCACCGATAGAACGACCTGAGCTGATGTAAACTTGGTTGGGATCGCCCGGCAAGCTACAGCCTTCACCATCCGGATTGGGTCCACAAGGCTCGCTGCCACGATACAGATAGAAGGCTCTTGGCCCCACAGAGTTGGACTTGAAGCCACGCAGTGAGCTGGAGCCACCTGAGTAGTAGTTTTCCCAGAACGGCAGGATCTGGTCGTTGTCATTGAAACCACCATAACCGTTGCCATAACCCAGACGGGCACGGGTCAAGAGCACAAACTTATGGCTACGGGTCAGCGGCCAATAGAAGTTGGTATCAAAGTCAGTCTTGAAGTACTGCAGATCCGAACCTGGAACCGTGATCTTACCACTCAAACGCTGGGATGAACCGTCGGTTGGGAAGGTTCCGCGGTTGAGAGTGCTGCGATACCAACCCAGGCTAAGTTCGAAGTTATCGAAGCTCAAGTCAGAGTTGGGATCCTCGTTGTCACGATAGATGTTATAGAAGCGGATCGCCTGCTCATAACTGGAAATCTCAGAAATGGTGTTATGACGATAGCCTATGCCGCCGTTGAGTCTGTTGTACTCGTTAATGGGGAAACCACTGTTAAGCGCAACACCATAGGAGCTGTTCTTATAGCGTTCGAGGTTAGCCTCATTAGCATCGAACTCGTTCCAGTAGATGCTGCCACCCAGGCTGACCCCATCTTTGGTGAAATAAGGATCGGTATACGACAGGTTGACGTTCTTGGAGTACTTGTTGGTGTTCAGGTTAATCCCGGCCTGGTTGCCCGTACCGAGGAAGTTGGACTGCTGAACCCCGAACTGCAGGCTCATGCCTGACTCTGTACCATAACCTATACCAGCGTTAAAGGAGCCTGATGGCTGCTCTTTCACCTTGAAGGCCACATCCACCAAGTCGTCTGTGCCCGGCACCTGCACGGTTTCAGTATCGACAGTTTCAAAGTAACCCAGACGGTTGAGTCGTGCCTTGGATTGCTCGACCAAGGCCGAGTTCAACCAGGCTCCTTCCATCTGTCTCAGCTCACGGCGCATTACTTCATCTTTGGTTACTGTGTTACCGGTGAAGTTAATCGCGCGGACATAAACACGCTTGCCGGGCTTAACGTTAACATTCAGGGTCACTTCCTTGGTTTCATCATCTATCTCAGGGAAAGTCTTCACCTCTGGATAGGCGTAACCGAAGCGGCCCAGATACTTACTGTACATCTCTTCGGTAAAGGTCACATCTGCGCCGTTGTATTGCTCACCGGCCTTGATAGGCAAGATACCCTTGAGCAACTCTTCGCGGCCCATGAGCTCGCCGGTCAGGTTGACTTCCTTGACCTTGTACTGCTCGCCTTCATCGACGTTAATGGTGATGTAAAGGCCCTTACGATCCGGCGTCATAGCCACCTGAGTCGAGGTCACCTTGAAACGGATATAACCATTATTGTGGTAGTGGGTCTTGATGGTCTCAAGGTCGGCCTGCAGTTTTTGTTTCTGATAACGGCGCTCGCCGAACAGATCCCACCAGGCTACATAGTCTTTGAGCTCCAGCATGCCGATAAGGTCGGCGTCGCTGAAGCGCTCGTTACCCACTATGTTAATCTGACGGATTTCGGCCGCCAGACCTTCGGTAAACTTAAACTTAAGTTCTACCCGGTTACGAGGCAGGTTGATCACCTGGGCCTCTACCTTGGCGCCGTATTTACCCACGCCGTAGTAGAAGTCCTGCAGGCCCTTCTCAATACCCGAGAGCATGGTGCGGTCGAGGGCTTCGCCCACCTTCACACCACTGCCGTCCAGGCTTTCCTGCAGTTGCTCATCTTTGATGTCCTTGTTACCGTCGAAGGTCACGGCACTGATGGTCGGTCTTTCACGTACCGACACTATCAGCACCCCACCATCGCGGGACACCTGAACATTTTCAAAGTTACTGGAGGCATACAGGCTCTTTATCGCCTGTTGCAACTTAAGTTGGTCGACTGTGTCACCCACTTTGACAGGCAAACTCAGCAAGGCCGCACCGAGTGCCACTCGTTGCAAACCTTCAACTTGGATGTCGGTCACTTCAAAAGGCTGGAAAGACTCTGCCCAACCATTCCCTGAAAACGACGCGCCGACTAATAACATCGAGGCAAAAAGTTTATTCAATCGCATAGCGCACTTCTAATTATTTGTCTGTCCTTGCTCAGAGTCGGGCAAAATCATTGAAAAGGGCAATGCTCATCAACATCAGCAGCAACGCCGCCCCAAATCTGAATCCAATTTCCTGTACCCGTTCGGATACAGGCTTACCTGTTATTACTTCCACCAAGTAATACATCAAGTGTCCCCCGTCCAGCACTGGCAACGGCAAGAGATTAATAATGCCGAGGTTTACGCTTATCAGGGCGAGGAACCCGAGAAAATATACCAACCCTATGTTGGCGCTGTTACCGGCCCCCTGCGCGATGGAGATGGGGCCGCTCAAATTTTTAACCGAAACATCACCGGTAAACAACTTGGCGATCATCTTAAAGCTGACGACTACAAGTTGCCATGTTTTATCTGCCGCCACCGAAATGGATTCAAGCGGGCCATACTGCAGATCCAGCAGCATATTGTCCGGCCACTTGGGGGCTTTGGGCGCCAGGCCGATGACACCTTCCATTTCGCCATTGGCACCCTTGCGGCTGTCCGGGATCAGAGTGAAAGTCTGTTGTTCACCACTGCGCTTAACCGTCAGTTGCAACGGCTTACCGGCTGATACTTTAATTTGTCCGACAAAGGTTTGCCAGTCGCTGTATGCCTCACCATTGACGGCCACCAGAATATCACCGGCCTTGACCCCGGCCTTGGCGGCCGCACCGCCCTCGGTAACCGTCTCCACTTCAGGGATTACATCCGGGCGGAAGATATCCAGCCCCAGCGTACTGAAGGGGGATTCTTTTTCCGGATCGAAACGCCAGTTGCGGATATCCAACTGATAAGTACGCCCGGAAGGCTCAAGACCATCGTCAGGCTGAGATATCTGGTCGAGCGGCCTCAGGGTCAAGCTCATACTGTCATCGCCGATATGACCGACCAGTGCCAGGTTCACTTCTTCCCAGGTGCGTACCTTTTGCCCGGAAACCGCCACTATCTGCTGAGGGCCATCTATCTGCATCACGGCCGCAGGCGAGCCGGGTCTGACATCGCTGATCACCGGCTTGAGTGAAGGCACGCCGATAAGATACATAATATAGAGCGCGAAAATGGCAAAGATAAAGTTGGCTATCGGTCCGGCAGCGACTATCGCGATACGCGCCCAGACACTCTTGCGATTAAAGGCCTGCTGTTTAAGCTCCTCGGGTACATCCTCGACCCGCTCGTCGAGCATTTTGACATAGCCCCCAAGCGGGATCATGGCTATCACATATTCGGTGCCATCTTTGCCGAGGCGACGCCAAATCGCCTTACCAAAGCCGATAGAGAAACGCTCCACCTTGACACCACAGCGCCTGGCTACCCAAAAGTGGCCATATTCATGGGCGGTGATCAGTATCCCCAAGGCGACGATAAAAGCGCCCAGGTTCCATAAAAAATCAAACATCAGACCTTATTTTCCTCACTTGCATCCGGCGATAGCTTCCTTGGCATACTGACGACTTTGGCCGTCCAATGCCAGAATATCCGCTATGGAATTTAAAGGCGATTGCGGCACACGGGCCAAACAGGCTTCATTGACCCGGGCGATATCGGTAAAGCCAATTTCCCCTTTAAGGAAGCTGGCAACGGCCATTTCATTGGCCGCGTTGATCACTGTGGTCGCCTCCTGCCCCGAAGCACTGGCAGTCATTGCCAACTCAAGGCATGGATAACGGGCAAAATCCGGCTCACAGAAGCTCAATTGTCCGACTTTGAAAAAGTCCAAAGGTTCAACCCCTGAAACAATTCTCTCCGGATAGGCCATACAATGAGCAATCGGAGTACGCATATCCGGATTACCGAGCTGCGCCAGCACGCTACCATCCTGATACTGCACCATGGAGTGAATCACACTCTGGGGGTGGATAACCACCTTAAGCTGCTCGGCACTGGCGTTGAAGAGCCAGCGCGCCTCTACATACTCAAGCCCTTTATTCATCATAGTCGCCGAATCGACAGAAATTTTAGGCCCCATAGACCAGTTGGGATGCTTGATAGCCTGGGCCGGTGTCACACTCGCCAAACTGGCAAGATCGGCGCTCAAAAATGGCCCACCAGAGCCGGTGAGCAGAATCGATGAAATGCCTGCGCCTTGAAGGTTGCAATAACCCAGCTGTTGCTGCACAGCTTCCGGCAGGCATTGGAAAATAGCGTTGTGCTCGCTGTCTACCGGCAGCAGAGTCGCGCCCGACTGGCGGGTGGCTTCCATAAACAAGCGCCCGGACATCACCAGCGCCTCTTTATTGGCCAGCAGCACCCGCTTACCGGCCTTGACTGCCGCCAGCGTTGGCAACATGCCGGCGGCGCCGACTATGGCCGCCATCACGGCATCGACCCGGCTGTGAGCCACCAGCTCAAGTAGTTCTGACTCGCCGCTGCTCACGCGGGTAGCAGATGTGGCCCCCAAACGCTCGGCCAATAGCTTGGCAGCATTGGGGTCAACCATATGGGCAACTTCAGGTCGGTGGATCGTACACAACTCGGCCATCTTGTCGACATTGGTATTGGCCACCAACGCATAAACCTGATATGCCGCCGGGTTATGTTGGATCACACTGAGGGTACTGGCACCAATAGAACCAGTCGCTCCTAAAATCACCATGTTTTGCATAGCACTACATCCAGAATGCAATATAGATAAGGGTAAATACAGGCAAGGCTGCGGTCAGGCTATCGATGCGATCCAGCACACCGCCGTGACCGGGCAATATAGTGCCCGAGTCTTTGATTTTGGCGGCGCGCTTGAACATACTCTCGGACAGATCGCCGAGCGCCGAGGCCAAAGCGGTAAATAGGGTCACGGCTATCAGCAGTCCAAGCTCCTGCTCTGGAGAGAAATAGCAAACACCGGCCACCACCACCATGGTGGTCAACAGGCCACCAAGTAAACCTTCCAGAGTCTTGGCCGGGCTGACGTTGGGCATAAGTTTAATCCGCCCCAGCGCCTTACCGGCAAAGTAGGCGCCCGAATCAGCGGCCCATACGGTCAGCATCACCAAGAACACCAGGATACCGCCAAAATAAGGGTCAGCAGGACTGCTGAGCGCCTTGAGCGCGATCAGGGAAGCGAAACAAGGAAGCAAAGTCAACTGACCAAACATGGACTTGAGCATGGGACTGCCCTGCCAGAGTTTGGCACTGCGGGGATAGGAGATCACCAGCACCAAAGAGAATAGCCACCAGCAGGCGCCGATAAGAATGATGGCCAGCATGATGGGGTGTAACTGACCTCTGGACCAGACGGCATCGGTCGGTACCAGGAGGTTAATCGCCACCAATACTATCGCCAGGGTAGCGGTAAAACTCCATTGAGTGACCTCACAACGGCTGTCGATAATACGGCCCCACTCTTTCGCCGCAATCAGAAATACCGCCACCAAGGCCCATGAAAAATAACTCGCCGGGAGCAAAAAAATGGCCCCCATAACCAGTGGGATTAACCAAATTGCTGTTATTATTCGTTGTTTTAGCAAAAAATGTCCCTCGTAAGATGTTATTCGCTGCGTATTTCTTCTATCTGACTTCCGGTCAGACCGAAACGACGCTGGCGGCTGGCAAAAGTCGCCACAGCCTGGCGAAATGCCTGCTCATCAAAATCCGGCCAAAGGGTGTCGGTAAAGACCAACTCGGCATAAGCCGCCTGCCAGAGAATAAAATTACTGATGCGGTAATCCCCGCCCGTACGGATCATTAAATCAACTTCATGTTGATTTTGCATGCACAAATGCGCTGCCAGGGCCTCTTCACTGAACTGACTGCTGGTCATTTCACCGGATTCGACTTTTTCTGCCAGTTTGCGGGCGGCCTGCATTATGTCCCAGCGGCCACCATAATTAGCGGCGACATTGAGGGTCAGCTCTGAGTTGGCAGCGGTTTTCTCTTCGGCGGCACGGATCTGTTTTTGCAGTCTCTCGGAAAAACGACTGGTATCCCCAATAATATTCAACCGGACACCATTTTGGTGCAGCAGCTTGATTTCCCGACGCAGCACGGTAAAAAACAGCTCCATCAACAGGCTGACTTCCTGATCCGGACGACGCCAGTTCTCACTGGAAAACGCGAACAGGGTCAATGAACGTACCCCGAGCTGCCTTGCTGTACTCACGGCCCGGCGCACGGCTTTGACTCCGGCCTTATGCCCAAAAACCCTGGCTTTACCCTGGGCCTGAGCCCAACGGCCGTTACCATCCATAATGATAGCCACATGCTGCGGGATAGACTGTTTTACCAGCTCTGAAAGCTGCTCAGGTAAGCACTCTGAAGTCTGGCAGTCACCTGTGCTGGTTGGAGTCGTAGGATCGGCTTCCATATTGGATGACATCTGAATAAACAACCCTTATAAATAGACAAACGCCGCGTAGTATACCCCTACACGGCGCATCAACTCTAGTTTAGCGAGTCAATATCAGACTTCCATCAATTCCGCTTCTTTCGCGGCCAACAGTTCGTCTATCTTCTTGATATGTACGTCAGTTATCTTTTGTACTTCATCTTCGCTGCGGCGTACATCGTCCTCGGTACACTCTTTGTCCTTCTCCAGGTTCTTCACCGCAGAGTTGGCATCACGACGAACGTTACGCACGGCGATACGACCGTTTTCAGCCTCGGCACGCACCACTTTAACCAGATCACGGCGGCGCTCTTCGGTCAGAGCCGGCAGAGGGATACGGATAGTGGCACCGGCAGACATAGGGTTCAGGCCCAAATCTGAGCTCATGATCGCCTTTTCTACAGCCTGAATCATGCTACGGTCGAACACGTTAACCGCCAGAGTGCGGCTGTCTTCAACTGAAATATTACCCACCTGCTTGAGCGGGGTCATGGTGCCGTAGTAAGACACCTGGATAGAATCCAGCAGTGCGGGGTGAGCACGGCCGGTACGCACCTTGGCCATTTGTGCCTTGGTGGCTTCCACACACTTGTCCATACGAACCTGTGCATCTTCTTTAATCGCATCAATCACGTTAAATGTCCTTTTTGCAATCAGTCGGTTATTTCGTTTTGATCAGCGTGCCTTCGGCTTCTTCACCCATGATAACCCGGCGCAGCGCACCTGGCTTATTCATATTGAAGACCAATATAGGCATGTCGTGGTCACGGGCCATGGTGAAAGCAGCCAGATCCATGACTTTCAATTCTTTATCCAGAACTTCATTGTAACTCAGTTCATCGTATTTGACGGCTTCAGGGTTCTTCATAGGATCATCTGAATATACGCCATCAACTTTAGTGCCTTTTAGCACGACTTCTGCTTCAATTTCAATCCCTCTCAGGCAAGCAGCAGAGTCTGTGGTACAGAATGGGTTACCGGTACCGGCAGCAAAAATCACCACGCGCCCGGACTTGAGCAAGCTGATAGCTTCGGCCCAATTGTATCTATCGCACACGCCATTGAGCGGAATAGCAGACATCAGACGGGCATTAACATAGGCACGGTGCAGCGCATCACGCATTGCCAGACCATTCATCACTGTCGCCAGCATACCCATGTGATCGCCCACCACGCGGTTCATACCGGCCTTGGCCAGCCCTTCACCACGGAACAGGTTTCCGCCACCGATGACCACGCCAACCTGAATGCCGAGCTCAACCAGCTCCTTAATCTCCTGGGCCATACGATCCAGTACCTTGGGATCGATACCGAAGCCTTCTTCGCCCATCAGGGCTTCGCCACTCAGTTTCAGCAGAATACGTCGAAATGCAGGTTTTGGGTTGGTGCTCATCTTTTTCTGTCCTGGTCATAACAAGACCGCAGCGGCTGCTGCGGTCTTGGGAGGGTTAAGAATTGGCGATTAAGCCTTCTTGGAAGCAGCGATTTGGGCAGCTACTTCAGAAGCAAAATCTTCTTCTTTCTTCTCGATACCTTCACCCACTTCCAAGCGGATGAAGTTAGTCACAGTGGCGCCTTTCTCTTTCAGAACTTCGCCAACAGTTTTCTTTGGCTCCATGATGAATGGTTGACCAGTCAGAGAAACCTCACCGGTGAACTTCTTCATGCGGCCGGCAACCATCTTCTCAGCGATTTCCTGAGGCTTGCCTTCGTTCATAGCGATTTCAACTTGAACGGAACGCTCTTTCTCAACCACTTCAGCTGGAACGTCTTCTGGGTTAACGTACTCAGGCTTAGAGGCAGCAACGTGCATTGCAATGTGCTTCAGCGTTTCTTCATCGGCTTCACCGGTAACAACAACACCGATGCGATCGCCGTGACGATAGAAAGCCATCTTGTCACCGTCGATGTACTCAACGCGACGAACATTGATGTTTTCACCGATTTTGGCAACCAGGGCAACACGTGCTTCTTCGAACTGGGCTTTCAGATCTTCAACAGTCACTTTGGCAGCAGCGGCAGCGTCCAGAACTTCGTTGGCGAAAGCCAGGAAGTTAGAGTCTTTTGCTACGAAGTCAGTCTGGCAGTTAACTTCAACCAGAGCAGTGTAACCAGCACCGTTTTTGATCAGGATAGTACCTTCGGCAGCGATGTTACCGGCTTTCTTGGCCGCTTTAGCCGCGCCGCTCTTACGCATGTTATCGATTGCAGCTTCGATATCACCGTTAGTTTCGGTCAGGGCTTTTTTACAATCCATCATGCCTGCGCCAGTACGGTCGCGCAGTTCTTTAACCAGGGCAGCAGTAATTGCCATTGTTAAATCCTCAATTGATAATTCGACAAATTTAACCTATTGATAAGTAGGTATAAAACAGGGGCCATATGGCCCCTGTTAACCAATCATATCTCTTGGTTAATAAGGGTGATGTACTAGCATCGCACCTTATTATTCAGCTTCGATGAAACCGTCTTCTTCAGCTTGAACAGCCAGGTCCTGACCACGGCCAGCTTTGGCAGCAGCAGCTACAGACTCAGCATACAAACGGATTGCACGCATAGCGTCGTCGTTACCAGGAATGATGTAGTCAACGCCATCTGGAGCAGAGTTGGTATCTACTACGGCAACAACTGGGATACCCAGGTTGTTGGCTTCTTTGATAGCGATGTGTTCATGGTCGGCACCGATAACGAAAATGGCGTCTGGCAGACCGCCCATGTTCTTGATACCACCCAGAGACTTCTCAAGCTTTTCCAGCTCACGGGTACGCATCAGCGCTTCTTTCTTGGTCAGCTTGTCGAAAGTACCGTCAACAGACTGGGTTTCCAGATCTTTCAGGCGCTTGATTGACTGACGAACGGTTTTCCAGTTGGTCAGCATACCGCCGAGCCAGCGCTTGTCCACGTAGAACTGCTCGCAAGATACGGCAGCTTCTTTGATGGCTTCACTGGCAGCGCGCTTGGTGCCTACGAACAGGATTTTACCTTTCTTGGAAGCAATGTTGCTGATGAAAGCCAGAGCTTCATTGAACATTGGCACAGTGTGCTCGAGGTTGATGATGTGTACACCGTTGCGAGCACCGAAGATGAAAGGCTTCATCTTAGGGTTCCAGTAACGGGTTTGGTGACCGAAGTGTACACCGGCCTGGAGCATATCGCGCATTGAAACTGTAGTCATTTTCTATACCTTAATTTAAGGGGTTAGACCTCCACGCATCCCATGTCTTCGACCCTTTGGTCAAGCCGCGGGCACCCCGAAGAATGTGTCGATACGTGTGTGATTTAGTATTTGAGTTAAATGCCATGTATAATGGCCGCCATCTTTACTCTTACCTGCCGACAAAATGGGTTCCCCCATCAAAGGCAGCCGACTTGAAGCTAATTCGAACTCATAGAGTCGTCAACTCAAAGTCACTTAGAGTCAAACATAACGGCGCGCTTTATACCATAAATCGCCGGCAAACACAAACTTTTTACCGCTCTCATGTCGGCCTTAAACTCAGTTCAAAGCCGCGTCAGTAGCGTTATTTTACCGTTTCACAAACAAGGTGAATTGGCCTTGGCCAAGGCACTCGTTATTAAGAGAAAGCCCCATGAGTATAGTCATCAAGACAGCAGAAGAAATTGAGAAAATGCGCGCCGCCGGCAAGCTGGCCGCCAATGTGTTGGAAATGATAGCCCCACACGTCAAGGTCGGGGTCAGTACCAACGAACTCAACGATATCTGCGCCAAGTACACCGAAGAACAGGGCGCCATCTCCGCGCCGCTCAATTACCACGGTTTTCCCAAGTCCATCTGCACCTCTATCAATGAGGTGATCTGCCACGGTATTCCCAGTGATCGCGTGCTCAAGGACGGCGATATCCTTAACATTGATATCACAGTTATCAAGGACGGTTATCACGGCGACACTTCCAAAATGTTCCTGATCGGTGATGTCAGCCCGAAAGATCGCCGCCTGTGCCGTATCGCCCAGGAGAGCCTCTACGCCGCCATCCGTAAAGTTCGCCCCGGCATGCAGCTGGGCGAGATTGGTACCACAGTTGAGAAGTTTATCAAGGCCAGCAAGTCAGGCCTGGACAAATATTCAATCGTGCAGGATTACTGCGGTCACGGTATCGGCGCCGGCTTCCACGAAGAACCACAGGTGGTGCACTACAGAAACAACGACAAGACCATACTACGCCCTGGCATGTGCTTTACCATTGAGCCGATGATCAACGCCGGTCGCCACACTTCTGTACTGAATAAGGATGACGGCTGGACTGTCACCACCTCAGATGGTAAAAATTCAGCTCAGTGGGAACATACTCTGTTAATCACCGAAACCGGCGTAGAAGTTCTGACGCTGCGCGCCGAGGAAGATTTCCCGAGGATCATCAATCACGCCAAATAAGGCGTCACCCAAGGAATAGAATGAGCACAGCGCTGGCAGCCAAAACGGCACTTTGTGAGCAGAATCAAGCCCTGTTTGACAGGTTTACCTCGCGAGAAAAGATAGTCGAACTGGTTACCAGCCGCTGTCGCTTTGTCGATAAGCAGCTGATTGAACAATGGCAGGCCGAAGGCTTGGATGCTTATCCCATCGCTCTTATCGCCGTCGGCGGCTATGGCCGCGGTGAGCTGCATCCCTACTCGGACATAGATCTGCTGTTTCTGGTGGATGACAACCTGGACCCAGCAGCCGAGAGCAGGCTCAGTGCTTATATCGCCTTTCTCTGGGACGCTGGTCTTGAAATCGGTCACAGTGTCAGAACCTTGAAAGAAACCTTGCAACAGGGTCGACAAGACATCACCATAGCCACCAACCTATTGGAAGCCAGACTGCTTACCGGCCCGGAAATCCTGTTTGATACTCTCTACGACGCGATTCGCGAGCACCAATTCTGGCCCTCAAACGAATTTTTCAATGCCAAGCGAGATGAACAACGTGCCCGCCATGCCAGGGCCAACGCCTTCGATCTTGAGCCCAATATCAAGACCTGCCCCGGTGGCCTGAGGGATATTCAGACCATAGCCTGGGTCGCTATGCGCCACTTCGATGCCGCCAGACTTGAAGAACTGGTCGGACACGGCTTTTTGGAGCAGGTAGAACTCGAAGAGCTGCTTGAGTGTCAGCACTTCCTCTGGGAGCTGAGATTTGCCCTGCACCTGGCATCGGGCCGCGACGAAAACCGTTTGCTGTTTGACTTGCAGCGTCAGGTAGCCGGCCTCATGGGTTACGAAGACGCTACCCAACTGGCGGTCGAGCAGATGATGAAGCACTATTACCGCACAGTGCGGCGGGTGATGGAGCTCAACGAGATGCTGCTGCAACTGTTCAAACGCGCCACCCTGGGACACACTCAGGCGCTGGAAATCCAGCCTATAGATGAACACTATCAGCGCCGCGGTCGCTTTATCGAGGCGCTGGACTTGGCGCTGTTTGACGATCCGGAAGAGATCGTCAGGCTGTTTTTGCATGTGGCCCGCAATTCCAACATTCAGGGAATTTACGCGCCAACCCTGAGGGCGCTGAGAAGAGCCAGACGCGCCCAGCCGCAACCGCTGATGGCCCGGGAGGGCTGCCGTAGAGTATTTATGGAAATTCTCCGTCATGCTCGCGGTATTGCCGCCCTGTCGCTAATGCACAAACACGGAGTGATGTCGGCTTATTTACCTGCCTGGCGCGCCATTGAAGGCCAGATGCAGTTTGACCTCTTCCACGCCTACACGGTAGATGAACACACCCACAGGCTGCTGCTCAATATCGACAAATTTGCCCAGGCAGAACAGAAAGAGGAATTCCCACTCGGCTCTGTGCTGATCAATCAATTGCCAAAAAAGGGGCTGCTGGTATTGGCGGCCATTTTCCACGACATCGCCAAAGGCCGCGGCGGCGATCACAGTAAGCTCGGCGCAGTCGATGCGCTGGAATTTTGCAAACTGCACGGTCTCAACGACCACGACGGCCGCTTGGTCAGCTGGTTGGTAGAAAATCATCTGTTGATGTCGATTGTCGCCCAGCGGCGGGATATTTCCGATCCGGAAGTGGTCGCCGACTTTGCCGATAAAGTTCGCGATGCGGTGCACCTGAGTTACCTCTACTGCCTGACGGTAGCCGATATCTGTGCCACCAATGAAAAAACCTGGAACAACTGGAAGGGCTCCCTGCTCAGGGATCTCTATTTTGCCACTCAGAGAGTGCTTGCCCGCGGTAAAGAAAAGCCGGTGGATATTCGTGCCCGGGTACGGGAGCATCAAGCTAAAGCCAAGAAAGAGTTGCTGCGGCGCGGCTTCAAGGAAAAAGCGCTGGATCTGTTGTGGCAGAGATTCAAGGCCGATTACTTTTTGCGTCATCAACCCAATCAAATCGCCTGGCACGCTGAGGCCATTCTAAAGCACAAGCAGGATGAACCGCTGGTAATGGTATCCAAACACACCACCCGTGGCGGCACAGAGCTGTTTGTCTACTGCCAGGACAAACCCAAGCTGTTTGCCACTGTGATGGCGGTGCTGGACAACAAGAATATCAATGTTCATGATGCCAACATCATGACATCCAAGGACAATTACGCTTTGGATACCTTTGTGATCCTCGAGCAGGACGGCAAGGCGGTAAGTCAGTTATCGCGGATACAAAGTATCCGCAAGGCCCTTGGCAAAGCGCTCAGTGGCGAACAACCCAAGATCCCGCGCTTTCGCAAGTTGTCGCGCAAGATGAAACCTTTTAAAGTTCCGACTCAGGTCAGTTTTCTGCCTACCCGCCGCCATGGTACAAGTATGATGGAGCTGATAGCCTTGGATAGCCCAGGTCTGCTGGCCAAGATAGGTGAAACCTTCTATCGCTGTGATGTCACCCTGCTGGCGGCCAAGATCACCACGATAGGCGAGCGCGCTGAGGACTTTTTTATTCTACAAACCAATCAGGGACTGGCACTGGATGAAGCCCAGCAACACAGGCTGAAAGAGTCACTGATCAGTGCCCTGTCCCAATTCGGGACCCCAACAACCTAAGTAAACGGGAGAAACCAATGGAGGCTTTACGCCAACGTATTGAGGCGGCTTTTGAAGCTCGCGCACAGATAAGCCCAACCACAGTTGACGCCGAGCTGCGTGCCGACGTGGAACGAGTGATTGACATGCTGGACAGAGGCGAGGCCCGAGTGGCCGAGAAACTGGACGGCCAATGGCATGTGCACCAATGGCTCAAGAAAGCCGTTTTGCTGTCTTTCCGCATCTTCGACAATGGCGTAATCGACGGGGCCGAAACCAAGTATTTCGACAAGGTACCACAGAAGTTTGCCGACTATGATGAAGCGCGTTTTCGCGCCGAAGCCATACGTGTTGTGCCACCGGCTGCGGTGCGCAAAGGCTCTTTCATCGGTAAAAACACTGTGCTTATGCCCTCCTACGTTAACCTGGGCGCCTATGTGGATGAAGGCACCATGGTCGACACCTGGGCCACGGTTGGCTCCTGCGCGCAAATTGGTAAAAACGTGCATCTCTCCGGCGGTGTCGGCATCGGTGGCGTACTCGAGCCACTGCAGGCCGGCCCGACCATTATTGAAGACAATTGCTTTATCGGTGCCCGCTCTGAAATCGTTGAAGGAGTCGTGGTCGAGGAAGGCTCAGTGATCTCCATGGGGGTCTATATCGGCCAGAGCACCCGCATCTATGACCGCGAAACCGGCGAAATTCACTATGGCCGGGTTCCAGCAGGTTCTGTGGTGGTGTCAGGCACTCTGCCCTCCAGCTGCGGCAAGTACAATCTTTATGCCGCCATCATAGTCAAGAAGGTAGACGAGAAGACCCGCGGAAAAGTGGGTATCAACGAACTGCTGCGGATGGTCGACTGACCCTTGCCCTCGGGAACTGACCTAGAGCAATAAACACTTTATTAGGTCAGTATCCCCATCTATGTGTCTGTCTGCTCTGCCCATAAGGGCACAGGCAGACACATTTACTTACCAAGAGACAAACTTCCACACCTTGGGACACACCCTGCCCAAACAGCAACAACTGCTGACAGAAAGCCTCTATTCAATCGCTGGCAAATGCCGCTGCTGCGACTGTACTTAAATGGTACTTGAAGCATCCCGAAAAGGAGCAAGCCATGAACCTTTGCCAACGTACCCGCACCGGCGCAGTATTACTGGCTGTCGCCGGCCTGAGCTTCGGCTCTCTCAGTGCCCAGGCCGCAATGGATCCTTATATTGAGCAGGCGTTGATCCAGGTCTGTAAATCCAGTGCCAGCAACAGCATGATAGAGTTTTCCACCACCTTGCGTGAGTACCGGATCAATGAACAGCGAGTATTCCCTCGACTGGTGTGCAATGGTGAGTCACTGCATCAATTTGCCATGAGTCATGGCGCCGATCGCACAGCCAAAAAGATTGGCCGCTTCCTGCCCGGCAAAGTGACCATTTCCGATATGGCCATGATCCCAGAGGAGGAAAAACTCTACGTGAGTTTCCGCTGAACTCACTGAGCCCAAAACACTCGGATTAAAATACCAAGGTTTTGTTGCCGTACACCACGACCTGTTCATTGAGTACCAGCGCCAGACCCCGGCTGAGAACACTTTTTTCCACATCTCGGCCGGCTTTGGCCATATCTGCCGCGCTGTAACTGTGATCCACAGGGATAACATCCTGCTTAATGATAGGCCCCTCATCCAAACAGTTATTCACAAAGTGCGCCGTGGCCCCAATAATTTTCACCCCGCGCTCCCACGCCTGACGATAGGGATTGGCGCCAATAAAGGCCGGCAGAAAGGAGTGATGAATATTGATGATCTTATTGGGATACTGCTCGACAAACTCAGGGGTAAGCACCCGCATATATTTGGCCAGTACCAGGTATTCAGGCTGATAGCCGGCGATAATATCCAACATGGCACGCTCATGGGCGCTGCGATCCAGCCCCTGATGGCTGACATGATGAAAAGGCACCTCAAACTTGGCCGCCAGCGGTGCCAGCGTATCGTAGTTGGCCACTATGGCGGCTATTTCCACATCGAGGGCACCATAGTAGGTTTTCATCAAGAGATCACCAAGGCAATGGGCCTCCTTGGTCGCCAACACCACTATGCGCTTGCGTCCGGCATCCACCAGTTTCATATGGTTTTGCTTGGGCAGAACTTCAGCCAATTCTTCTAACAGCTTAGCTTCATCGAACTCACCTTCAAGCTCGGTACGCATGAAAAAGCGCCCCTGCTGATTATCGACAAACTCGTTGTTTTTGATGATATTCAGTCTGTGCTGAAAGCATACCCCAGTAACTCTGGCGATAAGCCCATATTCATCGGCACAATCAATCATCAGTATTTTGCGTGGCATATCGGCTCCGATTACAGCATTAAAGTTTGAATATGCCACAGTCTCGCCACTGGCGCGCTTAAAATTTATTCATCAAAAGCAGCTCGTTATCTCCGGCTTGTCTGGCGGCTGTCCAGATACTTTTGCAAAAGCCCTCTCAAGGTCTCGGCCTTGGTGCCAAACACCACCTGAACGCCCTGCCCCACCACTATTACGCCCTTGGCTCCCAATCCCAACAAGCGTGACTTGTCCACCAGCTCAGGACGTTCAACACTCAGGCGCAACCGGGTCATACAGGCGCTGAGGTTGCGGATATTGGCGGCGCCGCCGAGCGCGCCTATCATGGCCAGCAGATTGCCGCCCGAAGTGGTTTCCGGCTCCAGCCGCCCCGGCGTCTTAAGATTGAATGCCATGATGGAAGCCCGGAAAATCAGGTAATAGATGACTGCGGTCAAGGGGCCCAGGATCAGAAACCAACCGGCGTTGGCGGATTGATGCCACAAAAGGGCAAAATCCAGCAAACCGTTGGAAAACACCAGCCCATAGTGAATGTCGAGCCAGATACAGACTGCATAAGCCAGCCCGGTCAGCAGTGCATGCACCAGATACAGCAAAGGCGCCACAAACAGGAAAGCAAACTCAATCGGCTCAGTTACCCCGGTGAGCCAACTGGTGGCCGCCGCCGACAGCATAATGCCGGCCAGCCGATTGCGTTCACTCTTGTCGGCACAGCGCCAAATCGCCAGGGCCGCCGCTGGCAGGCCCCACATTTTGATGAGATAGCCACCGGCCAGGTTGCCGGCCTGGGGATCGCCGGCGAGGTAGCGCGCCACTTCGCCTCTGAGCCATTGACCATCCTGATAATACTGCCCAAGCTCGAGGTAGAAAGGCGCATTCCAGATATGATGCAGTCCAAGCGGCAGCAAGAGGCGTTCCACTGTGCCATAGATGGCAAAGGCCAGCTGTGGCTTTTGATACACGGCCCAGTTGGAGAACACCTCAATATAGTGCGCCAAAGGTGGCCAGATAAGCGCCAGCAAATAGGCCAGCAACACCGCCAACGGCAGCATCAACAATGGCGCGCTGCGGCGTCCCTCAAAGAAGGAAAAGATAGCCGGCAAACGTAAATGACGACTCATGGCCATCGCCAAACAGGTCATTACCCCAAGCAACATGCCACCGGCTATACCTGTATCTATGGTTTCCACTCCGAGCCAAACCGAGGTGTGCACGGGGTTTTGCGAGGCCAGCAGCGATAAGCTTGAGTTGAATACCCCATAACCGAACGCAGCACTGAAGGCGGCAATCCCCTGATCACGGCAAAAGCCTATGGCAATCGCGATGGCAAACAACAACGGCATCATAGTGAAGATGAGATCGCCAGTAGTGGCAAACAGCTCATTGAGCGAAGGAGACAAAATACCTGTCGGCGTGCTGGCCAGGCCTTTCATCACTCCGGCAGCAGGCAGGATAGCTATGGGGACAAGCAGCGCCTGACTCAGGCGCTGAGCAAACTTAAACCAATGTTGTGAAAAGCCTTTCAGGCGCCCGCTTCTGTTTTCAGCAGGGGTAGCCAGTTGTTGAGCCATGCTTGAGCCTCGACCTCGGGTTCCATGGTTTCGCAGGCATCAATCTCCAAACGTTCACCGATACGTTTGGCGCCAAGCTCCGCAAACAGTTCATCCAATTGTTTACCTGCGCCGCAGAAGGTCTCATAACTCGAGTCTCCCAGGGCAATAACTCCGTACCTGAGCTCAGGCAAGTAGGGGGCCGTGTCTTTCAGTTCCAAAAACCAGGGCAAAATATCATCCGGAAGATCCCCTTGCCCGGTAGTGGAAGAAACCAGCAACAGATACTCATCGGCCGCCGGTATATATCCTTTAAGCTCATGACTTTGCCAAAGTTTAGCTTCCAAGCCATGAGTCTGGAGCTGCTTCTGGAGCGTCTCGGCAACAAACTGGGCATTACCATAGACAGTTCCAAACACCAGGTTCACTTTTTTCATGTTATACTCTGCACCTCGGAGTCAATACTCATTGTTCTCCACCATACTGTATCGTCTGCTTATGCTGCAAGCATAAGCATCAACAGACACCCAGCCGACACGCCATTGGCGATAAGGAAACGCAGCGATGCGACAGAGCAGCAGACAGAAACTTCAGAAGCAACATCAAAGGGCAACTCATGTTCGCCGTATGTGTTACTTTAGAGCCGCTCAACAAGACCAACACCATGCCCACTATCCACTCGACGCTTACCGTCCCTTGCTTGACATGATGCACCAGCGCACCAATAAAGACGAAACCTAAGCCAGCAGTAAACCGCTGTCTGACTCAAGCAGGGACTCATCCCAGCCCAGGCCATCGAACACTTGCTGCCATTCAGCCTCCGGCTCTGTCACTATAGTGACGGGTTCGCCTGTCTTTGGGTGAGTGAAGCTCAAGCTCTGAGCCAGCAACCATAAACGGTTGAGGCCGAAGTGTTCGCGAAAGAAACGGTTTTGTTTGCCATCGCCGTGGGTGGTGTCACCTATGATGGGGTGACGCAGATGAGCCATATGCCTTCTGAGCTGATGCTTACGTCCGGTCAACGGCGAGAGGCGCATCAAGGCAAAACGACTGCTGGGGTACCGCCCTGACGGGAAAGGGATCTCGGCATTGAGCAACGGCGCATATTGAGTAATGGCATCCTGGGCTTCCTTGTTGCGGTCGGCATTTTTATCGGCCACGGCATCCAATTCCTCTTTGAGTGGATAGTCCAGTGTACCGGCTTGGTGCATATTACCGCGCACCAGGGCCAGATACTCCTTGCGCGTCTCGCGCCCGGCAAACTGCTGACACAGAAGAGCAGCAACTTCACTGCTTTTGGCAAACAGCAAGACGCCCGAAGTAGGCCTATCCAACCTGTGCACCGGAAACACATGGCAACCCACCAGATCCCGGGTCAGCTGCATGGCGAAAAAACGCTCTTTTCGCGCCAGATAGGTTCTGTGCACCAGTAATCCCGCCGGTTTATGGATGGCAACCAGGTGTTCATCTTCATAGAGGATACGGATCTCGGGGCACTCTTCATCCACTGGTGTCAAAGATTGCTCCGAAATCTCGGCTTGAAGCTGGGTCTCATCTTGCTTGTTTGGTAAGGAGTTCATCCAAGGTTCTCAACAAAGTGATCAAATTACGATATGTGGGCGCTTCACCCCATACATGCTCGGCCATAGGCGCAGTTGCTATAGCTGATGGCAGCGGCATTTGTGCTTCTATCAGCGCGCGCATTTTCGGCAACAGAATAAACTGCAACCAGGCTTCAAACGCCATACTGTCACAGGCAAAGGGCGCCTGGCTGGCCATGGCAGTCGCGCCAGGATCCGTTGCGCTCCACATTCCCAGCGCTTTCAATTCGACCTCTATGGCCAACAGGAGTTTTTCAGTCGCCAGAAAAGGCATCTGTTACCTCGTAGATCCAAAACAATAAATTGGCGTCAATCATACCATCGGGCCAAGCTTATCCCTATAATGCACCGCATTTGTTGTACAAGAGTCAAACGAGCATGGACAGTATCACTACCCTCAGCGAACTTCTCACCGCCGCCAACACCCAGTATCAGGTCTATGATCTCGGCCGCAGGGTGCAGCACATAGATCCCATGGCTTTTCATCAAATAGAAGCCCTTCAAAGCCCTTACCCCTTTCCCATACAAGGGCATGCCCAGTTTGCCCTGGTGTTCTGGGATGGCAGCAATCAGCAATATATCTGGTTCCTGAAATTACCCTTGGATGAGCGCGGACTCCTGGTCCCAGCTGCGCGTAGCCAGTTTATTCAAATGCTGCTTGAAGCCATGGGGGAAAACCTGACCCGTGAACTGAGCGAAGCCCAGCAGCAACAGATGGCCAATCATCCCTTCAGTTTCAAGCCATCGCAGGAAAAATTGGCCCTGTTCAACGCCTTGGTGCGTAAACAATTGGGACAAGCCGCTTCTGTACAGTATGAATATGCCTGCCAATACCTGAGCGGCAAGGTGGCAGCCGAAAACTGGCAACATCTGGGACTGCAAGGGCTGGCGGATATCTGTGCCAGGGTCAATGAACTGGACCACTCAGCCCTGTTGCAACAAGGATTGAACAAAGGCGCCACCGAGGTACAGATTGCCCTTTGCCAGCAATTGGAACATATATTGCTGCCTGAGCCACTTGCCGAAACGCTCTTCCAGGCATTCAAAGAAGCGGCCCCCGAACATAAGGTTTACTTCCTTCGCGCCTTGGCGTCTCACCCCGAACTCTGCCAACAGGCGATAACTGAGCTGAACAAGCAACAAGCGCTAAATATTGATGCCTTGGTTGCCATCGCCGCCCGCTGCTGGCTTAGTCTGAAACAGGATGGATGCCGCAAAATTTATCTCGAGGCTTTGGCTTTACAGGAGCAAAGCTTCTTTAATCAAATCTTTGCTGATATTGTGGCCATACCCGGGATACGTACCCAGGTATTGAGCGAACTTCGCAATCCTCACCGCAGTGACCGCCTATCCGGCGCCATTGGCGGTCTGTTCAGGGCGACCACAGAATGATGACAGATTTTCTACTGATCGCAGCGCTGGTTATGATTGCTGCGTTTTTCTGGCAGCTGCGACAAATGGCCGAACTCAGCCGGGTATTTGCCGAAAGGGAATGCCAGCGACAAAAGGTGCAGATGCTTGCCATCGCCATGGAGTCGGCGCGTCCCAGCATAGGTGGCCGGAATGGTCTGTGCTGGAAGGCACGCTTTATGTTTGAGTTCAGTACCGATGGCATCAACCAGTATCGCGGCCATATTCTGATGCACGGCAAACAAATCCAGAAAATCGAATGGCCCATCTTTCCCGAACCCGAATGGCATGAAGCGCCAACGGCCAGGGGCAGTGTCGGTGGCGGTTGTGGCTCAGGAGGGGGGTGCAATTCGGGCAGGTGTCGATGAGGCCTTCTCTACCCATGAAAGCTAGTTAGGGTTGTTCTGCCATTAAAATTCAGAGTATGGAGCGACTGAGTTTATCTATTCTCAAAGCCCCGAAATAAGAAAGGGCGCGACAATTAAGCCGCGCCCATCTGTTTCTCTGTTAAGCCTTCCAGCTATTAAGTTGCTTCCCTGCACCATCCATGCGTCTGCCGTGCGTCCTGCGCTCCCTGTACCATCCTGGTGAGTCCCTGTACTTGCGTACCTGTTCCCTTAGTCCCGATTATCCCTTGATCGGGCCTTGCTCTGTCCTTAAGCGTGTCCTGTATCGTCCTTGTGCATCCTTTCAATACATCCTGTTTCGTCTTCCTGACGCTGACCATATTCCTTGGGTCAGTAGCTTTCCCTGTTTGCCATCATCCTGATAAGCATCTTCCTTGAGTTATCCCTGGACCGTGTTCCTCACGGTTGAGGCCTTCCTGACCTTGTTCCCTGAATCATCCTTGTCCTTGGATGATTTAAATACTAATACAATCCCGGCCCAGGAGTTGTACACAAACCGCCCAATAACTCTTGTAACTTTTTTGCAGCAATCAAAACAAGGTTGGTAAGTAATTAATTTTAAATGGTTTAATTATTTTTTAGTGACAAAACCCGCTATTTAATTCTTGTTTGTCTCACAACCTTGTGAGATATCTCGCACACCAAGCCCGGCTTTAATGGAAAACGATGTGTAGTAAAAAACATATCGCCTATAAACCTGCAACAGAATCACCCAAACATCAATAATCTCAATAGAAGATAATAGTGTCACCCTAAAATACATTAACGCTTTTCTATAAAAGCCGCTTGCCAGGAGCTTATGCCCATATGCGATATTTAGGGTTTACATTTCCAAGATGAAAGCTGAGCAGTGATTACTGCGGGGGGAAATTTCTAATAGAAACCTTCGTCTGGCATAGCTGAATGTCCACCTTCTGCTATGGAGGTGATTTACGGCTGAAAACAAAAACCCGCCATATAGGCGGGTCTCTGTGCGAACACTTGCGTCTTTATGTAGCGGCTTACTTAGTAGCCAGCTTCTCACGGATACGTGCAGACTTACCTGAACGCTCACGCAGATAGTACAGCTTGGCACGACGAACGCGACCACGACGCTTAACTTCGATGCTGGAAATCATTGGGCTGTGCGTTTGGAAAGCACGCTCAACACCTTCACCATTAGAGATCTTACGTACGGTAAATGCGGAGTGCAGACCGCGGTTACGCTTAGCGATAACCACGCCTTCAAAGGCCTGCAGACGCTCTTTGTCACCTTCTTTAACACGAACCTGAACGACTACGGTATCACCGGCACCGAAATCAGGTACGTCTTTTTTCATTTGCTCATCGTTGAGCATTTTAATGATGTTGTTCATAACTTACTCCGTTCTAGAATTAACTGAGCTGCGACTAGGCTGAGTCCATTGCGTCAACGAACTGCGCTAATAGAGTCGTCTGTTCGTCAGTCAGAGCTAGATTTTCAAATAATTCTGGCCGTCGCTGCAGTGTTCTTATCAAACTCTGCTGTAGACGCCAGCGTCTAATTTGTTCGTGGTTGCCGCTGAGCAACACCGCCGGAACATCCAGTCCATCAAGACATTCAGGCCGGGTATAGTGAGGACAATCCAATAATCCGTCAGAGAAGGAATCCTGCTCTGCCGAGGCCTGTTTGCCCAGCACGCCGGGAACCAGTCTCGAAACCGAATCTATCAGGGTCATTGCCGGCAATTCACCGCCCGAGAGCACGTAATCACCAACCGACCACTCCTCATCCACTTCCGTCTGAATGATGCGCTCATCGATACCTTCGTAGCGACCGCACACCAGGATCAGCTTGGATGATAGTGCCAACTCAGACACGCCTTGCTGAGTCAGCTTGCGTCCCTGAGGTGACAGATATATCACCTTGGCTCCCTCACCTGCCGCAGCCTTGGCTGCATGAATGGCATCGCGAAGGGGCTGAACCATCATCAACATTCCGGGACCACCACCATAAGGTCTGTCGTCCACAGTGTTGTGTCTATCATGGGTGAAATCCCTGGGATTCCACGTCTGTACTTCCAGCAGGCCATTCTTCACGGCCCGACCCGTCACGCCAAAGTCTGTTACTGCTCGAAACATCTCCGGGAACAGGGTGATGACCCCTAACCACATAAGCTGTTTCCTCGACTCAGAAGTCCGGATCCCAATCCACTAAAATCTGTTTTGCCGAAACGTTCACCTCTTTGATGAACTGTTCGGTGACAAAGGGGATCATACGTTCCGCTTTGCCAAAGCTATCTTTGGCGTTGGCCTTCACCAGCAAGACGTCGTTGGATCCTGTTTCCACGATCTGATCGACCTTGCCCATGTTGTAGCCCTTGGTGTTGATCACTTCGCAGCCGATAAGATCGCGCCAGTAGAATTCATCTTCCGGCAGGTCTTTCATCTGCTCAGGCAGTATGCCGATCTCACAGTTAGTGAGCATCTGCGCCCGCTCCCGCGTCTCTACCCCTTCAAGTGCGGCAACAACCGCCTTGCCCTGATAGCGCCACTGGGTGACCTTCACTTCACGCCATTCGCCCTGCTCTTTAATGAGCCAAGGTGAATAGTCAAAAATACCTTCAACAGAATCGGTATAGGCGGTGATTTTCAGCCAACCTTTAATGCCATAGCTGGAACCAAGTTTGCCCAACACGATTGGCTGTGGGTTACTGCTCATCAATCTATACCTTAAACGCTATTAAGCAGCTGCTTTACGAGCGTCTTTAATCAGTTTTGCTACGCGTTCTGTAGTTGCAGCACCGTTTGAAACCCAGTGCTCAACACGGTCCAGATCCAGGCGCAGAGTTTCTTCCTGACCTTTGGCCAGAGGGTTGAAGAAACCTACACGCTCGATGAAACGACCGTCACGGGCATTGCGGCTATCAGCAACAACGATGTTGTAAAATGGACGCTTTTTCGCGCCACCACGAGCTAAACGAATGGTAACCATGCGTTCTTTATCCTCTAATGATTTGCTTTTCAGCAAAAATAAAAACTGGAACCCCGTGTTCGCGAAGAGTCCCAGATAGAAAGCCGGAAGATTTTACCTGACTTTCGGGCGATTGCAACCGATCCCGGCTAATTTTACAACGCCCATTCACAGCTTATCCCAAGCGGGACAATAGTTAAGAACATCAGGTAATGTCATTTGGTATCAGCGACCGGGGAATTTCATTCCCGGAGGCAGCATGCCTCCCAGGCCGCGCATCATCTTATGCATGCCGCCTTTGGCAGACATTTTCTTCATCATTTTCTGCATCTGGGTAAACTGCTTCAGCAAGCGGTTTACATCTTGAATTTGAGTGCCTGAACCGGCAGCGATGCGGCGTTTTCGTGAGCCTTTGATCATATCCGGACGCTTACGTTCATTTGGCGTCATGGAGTTAATAATAGCTTCCATCTGACCTGTGAGCTTACCGTTTTGCACCTGCGCCAAAGCATCGGGAGGCAGTTGACCAACGCCGGGTAGTTTTTCCAGCATCCCCATCATGCCGCCCATATTCTTCATCTGCTGCAGCTGCTCACGGAAGTCTTCCAGGTCAAAACTGCCGCCGGACTTCACTTTAGAAGCCAGCTTAAGGGCTTTTTCCTTATCGACACCGCGCTCAACTTCTTCGATGAGCGACAACACGTCCCCCATTCCCAGAATACGGGAAGCTACCCGGTCTGGATGGAAAGGCTCGAGCGCATCAGTTTTTTCACCCACACCCAGGAACTTAATCGGTTTACCTGTGATGTGACGAATGGACAGGGCGGCACCGCCTCTGGCATCACCATCCACCTTGGTGAGGATCACCCCGGTCAGCGGCAGCGCTTCATTAAAGGCCTTGGCAGTATTGGCCGCATCCTGACCTGTCATGGCGTCGACCACAAACAGGGTTTCAACCGGCTTGACCGCAGCGTGCAGCGCCTTGATTTCATCCATCATCGCCTCGTCCACATGCAGGCGACCGGCGGTATCCAGAATGACTACATCAATAAACTTACGCTTGGCGTAAGCGATGGCGGCATTGGCAATATCTACCGGCTTTTGACTGACGTCCGATGGGAAGAATTCGACTTCGACTTCATTGGCCAGGGTTTCCAGCTGCTTGATCGCCGCCGGACGGTATACGTCGGCACTGACCACAAGCACAGACTTCTTCTGTCTGGTTCGCAGGAACTTACCCAGCTTGGCAACACTGGTGGTTTTACCCGCGCCCTGCAGTCCTGCCATCATCAATACAGCAGGTGGCTGAGCGGCCAGATTGAGAGCCTCGTTGGCCTCCCCCATGGCTTTTTCCAGTTCACTCTGAACGATTTTGACAAATACCTGCCCAGGGGTCAGGCTCTTAGCCACTTCCTGGCCAACGGCACGTTCTTTGACGCTGCTGACAAATTCCCGCACCACAGGCAGAGCCACATCGGCCTCCAGCAGTGCCATACGAACTTCGCGCAGGGTGTCCTTCACGTTCTCTTCAGTCAAGCGACCCCGACCACTGATATTTTTCAGGGTGCGGGACAATCTGTCGGTGAGATTCTCAAACATCGTCCAGTTCTATACCGTTTATGAATGTAAAATGATGGGGCATATTATAACTATAGCCGGAGTATTAATGCAGCCCTGTTCTCAACATGGGGTTAAATAGACGCTTATCAAGGTACAAATGAATGTTTTTGACGGGAACCAATTACCCTTTATTACGCACTAATCTACTGGGCACTGAGTAATTTTGTCGTCTGGGTCACTGCCCAATTACCTGTGGCTCATGTTATTCTAATACCTGCAAGTTTTCTAAAGCTGCCCACAGAGGCCAATTACACATAAGGATAGGTTAATCCCAGATGGTCATTCTCTCTGCTGCCGCGATGTTTTTCTACAGCATAGCGCTGATATTAGTGACAAGCCGCTTGTTTCACGCCGAGGGGCCCAACCGCCGCACCGTTGCCGGTTTTGCCGCTTTGGGTGTGATACTGCACGCTGCAGCCTTGTACCAGGCAATCTTTACTGTCGATGGCCAGAATTTCAGTCTGACCAATGTAATATCCATGGTGAACTGGATTATCGCCCTGGCCTTTACCTTGGTACTTTCACGTATCAAGGTCATTGTGCTGGTACCTGTGGTGTACGCCTGCTCCGTGATATCCGTATCCCTGCTATGGCTTTTGCCACCTAAGTACATCACTCATTTTGAAGTGCACCCTGAAGTATTGGTCCACGTGGTATTGTCGCTGATGGCCTACAGTGCCTTGATGATAGCAGCGCTTTACGCCATACAACTGGCTGTAATCCAAAATAAGCTAAAGAAAAAGCAACTGATTTTGAACCCCGCGCTTCCGCCACTGATGACGGTAGAGAAGCAGCTGTATCATCTGATCATCATAGGGGTGATTCTGCTGAGTCTGTCGCTGGCCACCGGCTTTATTTTCCTTGATGATATGTTTGCCGATGGCAAGGGCCACAAGGCGGTACTTTCCATTCTGGCCTGGTTCGTCTATATCGCTATGCTGTGGCAGCAATATACCGTGGGTTGCCGTATCCGCACGGCAGTGATCTACAGTCTGACCGGTGCCAGCCTGCTCTCTCTGGCTTACTTTGGCGCCCGCATCGTCAAAGAACTTATCCTGAGCTAATCTGAATTAAGTCAGGCAGGGCTAGACCTTTGCCTGACTTGACACTCCATCCAATTGCCAGTATTTACTAACTTTCGCTATTCCTGACGGGGCCCCTTTTTGGACGATATATCGACCGGCATACTCCTGATAATTCTCCTGCTGTTAATCCTGATTTCGGCGTATTTTTCCGGTTCGGAAACCGCCATGATGACCCTAAACCGCTACCGGTTGCGTCATCTGGCCAATAATGGCCACAAAGGTGCCAAACGCGCCATCAAACTACTCGACCGTCCCGACAAACTCATAGGCCTGATCCTCATAGGCAATAACCTGGTTAATATTCTCGCCTCCTCAATCGCCACGATTCTGGGTATCCGACTCTGGGGCGACTTGGGATTAGCCATCGCCACCGGGGTACTGACACTCGTGGTATTAGTGTTTGCCGAAGTGACGCCCAAAACTGTGGCTGCACTGCATCCAGAACGCATCGCCTTCCCATCAAGCCTGATACTCAAGTGGTTGTTATGGCTGTTTTTGCCTCTGGTCAAAAGCGTCAACATCATCACGTCTTTCATACTCAGACTAATGGGGATCCGCACCATACGTGCCGATGATGCCCTGAGCCAGGAGGAACTCCGCACTGTTGTTCATGAAGCAGGAGCCCTTATCCCCAGACGCCACCAGGAAATGTTGTTGTCAATTCTGGATCTGGAGAAGGTCACAGTGGAAGACATCATGGTGCCCCGCTCTGAACTCTACGCCATCAATGTCAATGATGACTTCAAAAGCATCAACAAACAGGTTATTCAGAGCCCGCATACCCGGGTACTCCTGTATCGTGACAACATAGATGATGCCGTAGGTTTTGTGCATCTGCGTGATGCGTTAAGACTGCAATCCAAGGAACAGTTCAGTAAATCTTCCCTGCTGAGGGCTGTAAAAGAGCTGTACTTTATTCCCGAAGGCACGCCGCTCAACGTGCAATTGGCTAACTTCCAGCACAACAAGGAACGCATCGGCCTGGTGGTAGATGAATACGGGGATATTCAAGGATTGGTGACGCTGGAAGATATTCTTGAAGAAATCGTCGGCGACTTTACCACTTCCATGATCACCACTCCCAGCGAAGATATTACCCCGCAGCAGGATGGCAGCTTCCTGATCGATGCCACCATCAACATCCGCGACCTCAACAAAGAGATGGAGTGGGACTTCCCAACCGACGGCCCCAAGACCCTCAATGGTTTGATCCTGGAATATCTGGAAGAGATCCCCCAGGCCAACACTAGCCTGAGACTCGCAGGTTACCCTATGGAAGTGGTAGAAGTGGCCGACAACATGATCAAAACGGTACGGATCATGCCGCAATTTTATCGTCCATCCTGAAACTCAACTTGCTTTGAACTGAGTCATTGGGCAGTTTTGGCTGCCCTTTTGGCCGCTTCCAGTGCCCGACGTTTGTCCCGAGCGATCGCGGTAATGGTGCGATCCAACTCATCTTCCAGTCCCAGCATAAAAAACACTTCGGCCATCAGGAAAAACGGGCCAATAAGCAGTTGGTTGAGATCATCAATAAAAGCAGGTTTGGCCTTTTCATACTTGTGACCTATAAACTGGAATATCCAACCTATAACAAAAACTGTTATGCCCAACCAGATACTGGCATAGCCTTGAGTATAGAGCCATTCAGTTGTCAGAATAACCGGCAGAATAAACAGCGCCAGTCCCAGCGCCAAACGCCAATGCAACTTGATGTAATAGGCCATGACTAGGACAGCCAGTAGCATGGCTATACTGAACGTACCGTCAGCAAAAGGCAGACGCCACAGTGACAGCATTAAAAATACTGACCAGATAATCAAAGGGATACCAATAAAATGGCTTTTGATATTGGTGGGGTTAAGATGCACACTCTTGTAAGTGGACAACTGTTCAACAGCCGACTTCATAATGCTCTCCTTGGTTTTGTTATTATTCTCCTCCCGCCGAGCAGGGACCTCGAGTGCCTGGGTAATGTGCCACAGTGCTCATGGCAAATGCTTACTTATGTTTGAGCCACCAATTATCAAAGACAATTAAGACCAATTAATGGTTTGAGATTAACGCAACACCTCCTAGGTGACAATGACTCCCCATCATTGAACAACTTGCACAAAGCTATCCAAGTAACTTTGTCTGCTTTAACTCTGAAACCATAATCCATCGTCACTATCATTAACCAAATCAGTCACTCCTCTGTCATCAGAGATAGCTCATCCTGACGCCGCAAAATGGCAGGATGAAAACCTTGAACAATAAAGAGTAAAAAGCCGACCCTAAGGTCGGCTTTGGTATTGAAGATAAAGAGCTGTACTTAGAAGCGCAGGGCTACGCCTACTTTATATCTGGCTTCGCCTTCAAAGCTCCACACTGGGTAATCGGCCTTGAATTCGCTGATCACATCCTCTGCACTAATTGGGGAAACACCCGTCTGTATGCTGTCTTCTTCGGTGATGTTGACCGCTTCAAAAGTGATATCCAAATAGTCGGTTACCGAGTAGCTGGCACTGAGGTCCAAGGTCCCGTAAGACTCGTGCTGACGGTTACCATAGAAGCCAGGCAGCTCGCGCATCATATACTCAGAGCGCCAGTTATAGGCCAGACGAGCGCTGAAGTCGTCCATCTCATAGTAACCTACCAGGTTGACGGTATGCTTGGATGAGTCAGAGAACACGCCCACACGGTCAGGATAGTTTTCTGCCGGAGAGGATGCATCGGCAAAGGTATAGTTCACCGAGTAACCCAAACCGTTGTCGAAGGAGTCCTGCAGCTGCAGCTCGATACCATCTATGCTGCCGCCGTCGGCATTGTACTTCTCACTCACAGTCCAACAGTCATAGATACCTACGCCACAAGAACTTTTACCTTCGGTTACCAGGTTGGGATCTTCAATACCTATCTGCTGATTCAGCTTCTGTTTGGTGGTGATAAAGGAGCTGACATCCTTGATAAAGTAAGTGGCGGCAAACAGGCCCGAATCACTGAAATACCACTCCAGACTCAAGTCGGCCTGAGTCGCCTTGAATGGATCCAGCGCCACACTGCCACGCACCAGTTTTTCATTATAAGGTGTGCCATCGTTGTAACCCGGCAGGGTCGAGGTGGCAAACAGCTCGGCGTAGTTGGGGCGAGAGATCACCTGAGCGGCAGAGGCGCGCAGTATCACATCCTCGCTCAAGTCGAAGGCGATGTTAACGCTCGGCAATACGTCGTTATAGCTGGACTTGTCTGTGCTCAGGTCATCGGCAAACTGCCCCTGTTTGTTGAGCGCATAATAGTCGGACTCAATATCGGTCGAGATATAACGGAAACCGAAGTTACCGCGGAATCCTTCCCCGGCAAAAGTAGCCATGGCGTACAGGGCCAGGTTCTCCTCCTGGATGGTGCCATAACCGGATTTGTCGATAGTAAAGCCATCGATGGCGGCATAGGCATCGGCAATCATGGCATCAAATATCGGTTCAGGCAGAGTGAAACCGGCGCCGGATGACATGGTGCCATTGTAGTAGGCAGAAGCATCTTTGGTCAGAACCTTGGCATCATTGACTATCGCCTTATCTGTCATCTGGGTGACTTCATGATCGGCATAACTCACACCTGTCTTGATGGCACTGATAGCGCCCCAGGCAACCGGGAAGTTGAAGTCCAACTGAGCGAAGGTTTCTTCATCCGTGTTGGGCTGCTTCTTCAGCGCCCAGCCGGCAGTGGCCAATGGGTCGTTAAAGTCACCGGCCTCAAAATACTTGTTGGCGATATCGATATTGATCTTATCGCCGGTGGCATCATAAATACCGGCAAAGTCAGCCGGGACACCGATTGAGTTACCATAGTTGGCAGTCAAGTCGGTACCACCTTCGGCTTCGGTGCGACCAATGCGGCCTTCAATTGTGAAATTATCCGCTTCATAGTTGAAGTTGAAATCCACTGTATCCGAGCTCATGCTCGCCTTACGGGCCCAGGTTTGTGCCCAGGCAAAACCGCCTTGATCGCTGTGGTTTATCTTGGTACAAACACCGGCGGCATTGACCTGTTCACAGGTGTAGTCGCCTCGTTGTGTGGGGAACAGGAAGATGGAGGTGTTGGCGTTGTTGGCGTCCAACTCCAGATTCATGTAGTTGAGCCCCAATTCCAGTCTGTCGGTGGGACGATACTGCAACACCAGGTTGATTGCGGTGCGCTCACGATCCTGTTGGAAAGTGGTTGGCACTATCTCCCCCCAGCCAAGCAGGGTTTCGATACCATTACGCTGATAGTCCGTCTGGCTCCAGGAACCTGCCAGCAACACACCGAAGTTCTCATCTTCATTTTTCCAGCTGTAGAGGCCGGAGGCTTCAGGATCTATCTCTTCCGAGACGCTACCATAATCCCCTTTGGCACTCAGGAACACCGAGTTGGCATCCAAATCCAGCGGTTTGCGGGTGTTGATGATAACAGTGCCGCCAATCCCCCCTTCGGCAATATCGGCCTGGGACGATTTGTAGACTTCAATCGAGCCCACCATCTCGGGTGGCAGCAAGGTGTAATTGAAACTGCGGTCGATGGCCTGCTGATCGAACCAACCGGTAGAAGCCACAGAGTGACCATTAAGCTGGGTACTGGTCAGCTGCGCCGAGGCGCCGCGGATAGAAACCTGTTGCCCCTGACCGAACTGGCGGTTAACGGCGACCCCTGGAATACGTCCCAGAGACTCACCCACATCACTGTCGGGGAATTTACCAATATCTTCTGAAGTTACCGCATCGACTACGGCATCAGAAAAACGCTTGGTATTCACCGAAGCCTTCATCGAGGCACGCATGCCGCGGACTTCAATTTTTTCAATATTGGCAGTTTCGTTGCTGTTGTTATCTGCTGCCTCGGCAGCCAGCGCGCCAACAGATACCGCTCCCCCAAGAAGGATAGCGATATTTGCAGCGAGGGCAGTTTTCTTAAAGGTAGATGTTTTCATCTCGTTTCCCTTCCATCACTTTATTATCTTTTTTGTTGCCATAACCATTCCCTCCAAGGGAATGACAACGCTGTCATGTCCAGGAACAAACATTACACAATAATTAACAGCCTTGCCACAACAAAATAACCACAAAGCAAACAAAAACTGTCATATTGCTGTGTTAGTGGGGTAAAACAGATTTTTAAGCTGGTCAAAAACTGTTCAGGTAGAGTTTTATACAACCAAGCATGTCAACTGTAGCGGGAAACAAATTAAGTCCCAGACTAAATCATGGCTAAATTCTGCGTTGCCAAACTGATTAAAAGTCAGCAGTATAAGATGCTCGACAGCGGCCATGCCGCTTCCGGCCCCTGCTGGCTGTGAGTATTCGCCTGATATCTCGGACTAAGTTGAATGAAAGTAACCATCAATGACGTGGCTAAATATGCCGGCGTTTCCATCAAGACAGTATCCCGGGTCACCAATAATGAGCCTTCGGTTAAACAGGCCACTATCGACAAGGTCAATGCTGCAATCAAAGCGTTGAATTACCAGCCCAATTTAGCTGCCCGCAACCTGGCTGCCACCAGTTCCTATGTCATAGGCTTCGTCTATGACAACCCCAACGCCTACTACATTATCGATATGCAGAACGGTATTCTCTCCGCCTGTCGGGACAAGGGCTATGAGCTGCTGATCCACCCCTGTGATGCCAAGGCCGATGGTATTTGTGAACAGCTGACCACTATGGTGAAACATGCCCGCCTGGCCGGACTGGTACTGACGCCGCCGCTGTCGGAAGATCCCAAGGTACTCTCCGCCCTGGATGCCATAGGCGCCAACTATGTTCGTATCATGGCCGGTGACAGAGTGCTGGCCGATACCGGGCTGGCGGTACTGGTTAATGACAGATCCGGCGCCGTGGCCATTACCCAACATCTTATCGATCTCGGGCATAGGCAAATCGCCTTTCTCAGCGGCGACTATCAGCACCAATCAACCAAAGAGCGTCTCGAAGGTTATCGTCAGGCCTTGAGAGATAACGGCCTGGACGAGTCTCCCGAGCTGATTGTCGAGGGTGAATACTCGTTTGAATCCGGAGTTGAGGGTGCCAAAAAGCTGCTCAAAAAGGCTAACCGGCCCAGCGCCATAGTAGCCTGTAACGACGAAATCGCCGCCGGTGCCCTGTTTGCCGCCAGGCTGGAAGGGGTGGATATTCCCACCGAGCTCTCGATTGTCGGCTTTGAGGACAGCCCCTTCTCACGCCAAACCTGGCCCAAGTTGACCACAGTGCATCAGCCCAACGGCAAGATTGCCCAGATAGCTACCGAACTGTTGATTGCCAATCGCCGTGAACAGAGCGTTTGCAGTGAAATCTTTACCCCAGAGCCGGTTATCAGAGACTCGAGCGCCAGGGTGCAAGCAAGCTGAAATTCCAGCCACTAAAAAGGCGCTCTACAGAGCGCCTTTAGGATAAGATTCAAAATCACTTTATCAGTGCAGCTTGAGTTTGGGCCTGTGCCACTTCAGCAGCCGCTGCGCCAGACGATACACCAACGCCGAAAACCAACCGTACAAACTCGCTAAATGGCGTTGATACAGGGACATGTACATCATCCGCGCCACATAACCCTCAATAAACAGGGAGCCGGATCTCAGGTTACCCATCAGATTGCCCACCGCCGAGAAACGGCTCAGTGACACCAATGAACCATAGTCGCGGTAAACAAAAGGATTTTCTGCCTTGCCCTTCAAACGGTTGAGAATATTTTTATACAGGGTTTCCGCCATCTGCGATGCGGCTTGGGCCCGGGGAGGCACAGGCTTGCCGTTGTCCTGCACCAAAAAGGCGCAGTCACCCAAGGCGTAGATATCCTTGTGGCCCTTGACCCGCATACAGGCATCTACCTCGATGAGATTACGGTTATTGACCGGCAACTTATCAAACTGTTGCAGTACATCCGGCCCCTTGACGCCGGCCGCCCACACCTTGAGTCCGGCAGGGATCAGCACATCTTCCTGGGTCACAAACCCCTGCTTGGTCACCTCTTTGACCTGCACCCCAATATGCAAGCGAACCCCAATATGATCCAGCACAGACTGGGCTCTGGAACTCACCTTGTCCGGCAATGCCGGCAATATCTTGGGCGCCGCCTCAATCAGGTGAATTTCCAGATGATGCTTGTCGACATTGAGGTAACCGTATTCTTTGACCGAGTCCAGCACATGATGCAACTCGGCCGCCAGCTCAACTCCGGTCGCGCCGGCGCCCACTATGCCGATACTGAGCTTTTCACTGGTTTCATCCAGCAGCAACAGGTTGTCCAGCAACTTGTGATGAAATTGATTGGCGCTGTCGAGGCTGTCGAGGAAGATACAGTGTTCTTTGGCGCCCGGGGTGTTGAAACTGTTGGCCACCCCGCCGATGGCGATCACCAAATAATCATAGGGTAAATCACGCTCGGCGATAATCTGCTCGCCGTCATCATTACTGACACCCGCCAGAGTGATAGTCTTGGCCTCAGGATCGCATTGCAGCATTTCACCGCGCAGAAAGCGATAGCCATTTTTCAGGCCATGGTCGCGATACAGCAAGCCTTCTACTGATTGATCTATCACCCCAACGGCCACTTCGTGCAGTTTGGGCTTCCAGATATGTACCGGACTCTTATCTATCAGGGTTATTTCAGCCTCTTCCTTCAGGCCCAATTTGCGTCCCAGCTTGGATGCCAGCGCCAATCCTCCGGCGCCGCCGCCCACAATTAAAATCCGCTTACTGGTCACAAATTCCCCCAAGAGTATGAACTAATGCAAGATAGTCTTTTATAACATGATCCCGCTCAAAAATAACCCGAGTTCTAAATTAATATTTCTTTATATATCACTGATGCAGGTAAATATTTGCCATCATTTCCTGTCCCTCAAGGTTGGTGTAATGCCACCTTGGTGCGCTTTAAGCTGTAGAACATCCACAGGCACAATAGGCTGCTGCAGGACGCCAAGGAGATCCACACGCCCGGCACCCCAAAGGCCCAGGCAAACACCCAGAGGAACAGGCCTATCAGCAGCAACTTGCTGCCCGTGAGTATCGAGGCCTCGGCCGGACGATTGATGGCCTGGAAGAAACTGGCGCCCACCAAAATCAAACCTTCCATCGGTAAGCCCCAGAAATAAAGATACATGCCTTCAATGGCAACCGGGGCCAGGGTCGGGTTGTCACCGGCAAACAGATACACCATCCATTCCGGGCGGCTGTAGATAAGCACCAATCCCAGCAAGGCGCAGATTAAGGTAACGGAAAATGCCATTTTGGCAGTCTGCTTGACCCTGTCATATTGACCGGCACCGGCATTGAAGCTGAGAATGGGTTGTGTGCCGAGGGCTATGCCTTCAAACACAAAATAGAACAGGGCCTCGGTATAACTCACCACGCCATAGGCGGCCACATGCAGCGAAGTGCCGGTCCAGAGCAGCGCCATGTTATGCATGGTTAAGACAATCGACAGGTAGAGATTCATCAGGAAACTGGGCATCCCCAACTTAACGATTTCCCAAACCAGCTCCAGGCTCAATTTCATCTGCTGCCAGTCGATATTAAGCCGGGTGCGCTTGCCAAAGAAATTTTGCAGACACAGGCCGCCGGTGACCGCCTGGGACAACATGGTAGCAATGGCGGCACCGGTCAATCCGAAGGGAAAGACCACAATAAACAGCCAATCCAGCAGGGTGTTGAGCACACCTCCAAATACCAGGATCCAGGTGACGAAACTGGGGCGACCGTCATTACGCAAAAGCGCCGAGAAGGCCATGGAGATAATGGGGAAAATACCTAAGGCAAAGTACCAGAACAGGTATTGGTAGGCACCTTCATAGACCTCACCTTCGGCTTTCAGCCAGCGTAGAATATCGTCGGTCAACATGGTTCCGGCAAGCGACACCACCAGCGCACTCAACAGGCAAAGACTAAAGGTGTTGCCGAGAATTTTTCTGGCCCTGGCGACGTCACCGCGGCCAAGGTTGATGGAGATAAGCGCGGCGCCCCCCATGCCCAAAAGCGCACCGATCGCATAGAGAATGGCGCCCACAGGATAAGCCAGCATAATACCCGCAAGACCTGTTTCTCCCAGGTAATGGCCGATAAACATCCCATCTACTGTGACGTAAATTCCGGTCACCAACATGGACATCACAGTGGGGACAGTGTAACGCCAAAAGAGTTTACTGACCGGCTGCTGCAGTAAGGCGAGATCCTGCTCAGTCTGGGAGACGCTGTTTTGGGTCATGACGCTTTCTCAACATCGAAGGTGTTAAACCATAAGTTCGATATCAGAGGCCATATTAAGAGGCACCTACTCGGCCTCTTTTCAAATTAGCGCTCCGAAATCAATCACCTTAGAAAAGTGAATGGCGGATTGTACCCGAGTTATCCGCCAGGATGCCACTACCTTAAATAGGCCATCATTCGGCGACTTTGATGGCAAGCAGTTGCTGCTCCAAAGACTCAGGCTGCAAGGGGGCGCGACTGATGATTTCCAGCCTGGAATCCATGACATCATCGAGCTCTTCAACACTCAATTCACCGTCGAGCATATTGAGTGCCGCTATGCCGTCTTTGGTGATCATCACAGCTTTTAGCCGCACCACATCGAGTGCCTTGGCCCAGCGATAGAGGCGCTCGAGATCGAACAGCCAATCCGGAGCAAAGATCCAGCCATAGCTGTAACAGCCCTCGCCTTTATTACTCTTGAACACTATGCCGCGAGCGTCCCACTCGGGTGCTTCGGGGCTTTGTGAGTCGGCATCAAGTGGTTTGATGGCAAACACACCGGCATTTTGCCGCAGCAGCCCGGCGCCTATGGGGGTGGCTTTAACGTTCAAATTGGCCTTTGCCGGCTGAGCCAGCGCTCGCAACAATTCATCGCTGAGCTTTTGCTCTTTGGACCAGTAAAACAGCTCCCCTTCCAGTTGCTGAGCGGCAATAAAGGCGGCTATCTGTTCACTTAGCTGCTCACTCCCCGGATCACTTTGCGGCCTATCCCCAGGCAGAGCCATTGGCGCTTGGTGTTGCCAGAGGTCCTGCTTGCCGGCCATCAGGATATCGGCTATCTGCAGTTGGGAGAGAAAGTTCTCATGTTCGGTATAACGCTTGTCACTGAGTTTGCGCGGGTCAAACAGACAGATACTGGCCTTGAGGCTGAGCACTTCGGCAAACTGTTTCGAGCTTAGGGTTTTCAAAATCTCTTTGGGATGTCCAAGGCCGGTAGGCTCTATCAGCAATCTGTCGGGTTTGGCCCGGGCCAGCAGCTGGGTCACTGCCACTTGAGTCGGCACCCCGGCGGCGCAGCACAAACAGCCACCGGGTACTTCTCGTATCACAACGCCTGAGTCACTCTGCCCCATCAGACCGGCATCTATTCCTATTTCACCGAACTCATTGACCAATACCGCCCAGGTCTCGCCAGCGGGCTTATTGGCCAGCAGCGCTTTGATAAAGGTAGTTTTGCCTGAGCCGAGAAAGCCGGTTATCAGATTGGTGGCGACGGGTTTAAGGATCATCTGTGACTCCATTCCTTACAGCATTGAGGCAACAGAGTGTAACCCAAGCAGGGAAAGAGTTAGCTGGAAATTGTAAACAGATGCAAAATGGGCGCCAATAGCGCCCATTTCTGTAAACCTTAAGGCTTGAGTTCGTGATCCACTATCGGTGTCAGCCCTTTGGCACGGTTCTCAATGGCATCGTCCAAGTCAAAGCCACCGGCGCGCCAGCCCTTGGCCTCGGCCGCAGAGAAACTCTGCAAGTGCCACTCTTTGGCATCTTGGAGTTTAAAGCCTGCATCCTGCCAGGCGCCTGCGCTTGAGGCATCGAAACCGGCAACATGCCACTGCTGGGCGCTTCGGGAGTCAAAGCCAGCCTCTTTCCAGGAGGCTATCTCGGTTGAACTCATACCGGACCAATCTTTGGGGGTAGAACTGCAAGCCACAAGCATACTCAACCACAGCAAGATCACTAATTTTCGCAACATACTCATCTCCTGATACCTTTACTATTCCTTAAGCTAAGGGGGCTGCGCTGCCGACGGCTTATTGAGGCAACGCATTGAGTATAGCAGGCTTTTTTAATCTATCTGCGCCTTGGCCCTTTCGGAGCCTGGCCCTTGCGACCGGGTTTATGGCCCCTGTGAGTCTTGGCATGTCGGGGCTTCTCTATAGGCTGTAAATAACGCTCCGGCAACGGCGCGCCCTTCTCGTAACCCGGCAGTACTTCTCTTGGCAGCTTGTAACCGAGCAAGGCTTCTATTTCAGCCAATTTTTGCTCTTCGGCCGGGCTCACCAAAGAGATGGCTTCGCCGCTGCGCCCGGCTCTGCCGGTACGGCCGATGCGATGAATATAGTCATCAGCCTGGGATGGCAGCTCGAGATTGATAACCCTTGGCAAGGCCGGAATATCCAGGCCTCGGGCCGCGACATCGGTTGCTACCAATACCCGAATCTCACCATCGATGAACTGCGCCAGAGCACGGCTGCGGGCGCCCTGAGTCTTGTCACCGTGAAAGCAGGCGCTCTTGATGCCGTCGAGTTTCAGCTCTTGCTGCAACTGCTCGGCGCTCTCCTTGGTACTGACAAAAGCCAACACCTGTTGCCAGTTATTGCGGCCAATAAGCTCGGCAAGCAACTCGGCTTTACGGCGATAGTCTACCGGATACACCTTTTGCTGGATCTGCGCCTGAGTTCGGCGCTCTTTATCCACTTCAAACCATTCTGGCTTATCAAGCAACTTATGCCCGAGGCGCTTGACCTCCTCGGGGAAGGTCGCAGAAAACAACATGGTCTGATGCCCGGCTGGCAGATAGCGCCCCAGACGCTCAATATCCGGTAAGAACCCCAGGTCCAACATGCGGTCCGCCTCATCCAACACCAGGGTCTTAACCTTATCCAGCCTGAGATGATCTTGGCTAAGGTGGTCGAACAGCCGCCCCGGCGTCGCCACCAGCACTTCAATACCGGCCGCTATCGCCTTACGTTGAGGGTTGAAGTTGGCGCCGCCGAAAATGGCCAGAATGCGAAATGGCGTATGGACGGCATATTTATCCAACTGAGTTGCCACCTGCTGTGCCAGCTCGCGGGTTGGTGTCAGGATAAGCACTCTGGGCGCGGCGCCATACTCAGGCTCAGCGAGCCCCAGTTGCTGCCACTCATCAATCAAGGCGGCCAACAGCGGCAAACCAAAGGCCGCTGTTTTGCCTGTACCTGTCTGGGCCGAAGCCATAATATCCCGCCCGGCCAATGCCGCCGGCAACACCTGCTGCTGCACCGCCGTCAGCTCACGATAGCCGCACTGGGCAACGGCTTCGAGCAGCGGCCCCGGCAGCTGGGTTTCAGAAAACTGCATCTTCAACACCTGAAACATAAAAAGGCCGGCGAGTATAGCGCAAACACAAGTTATCAGCTGACTTTTCCACTGCCGATGACCTGATGCTTACCAAGATATTTTTGCTCAAAGCCTTCGATATCCAATGCCTGGGAATACAGATACCCCTGAGCATAATCACAACCTATACGAGTCAAGATCTCGGCCTGACCGGCAGTCTCCACCCCTTCGGCTATTACCTTCATCCCCAGTTTGTGCGCCATCACTATGATGGCTTCACAGAGAGTCAAATCGCTCTCATCTGTTTCCAAATTACGTGTAAATGATTGATCTATCTTGAGATAGTCGATATCAAACCGCTTCAGATACGCCAAGGAAGAATAGCCGGTACCAAAGTCATCCAACGACACCTGAATGCCGGCATCCCGGTAGGCCAACAACTTATCACTGACCCCCATTTTGGCATCCAGCAACAACCCTTCAGTTATCTCTATACAGATCCCGGAGCCGGACACCTCAAGACTTGCCAACAGCTCCAGCCACTCGGCAAAACGGTTACCCTCGTCGCGAAACTGGATTGGCGACTTATTGATACTAATCTGCACCTCGCGGCCATAGGCCTTGCGCCAGGCGGCACTCTGACGCGCCGCCTGTTCAAACACCCAGTTGCCGATATCGAAAATCAACCCAGTGTCTTCTGCAATAGGGATAAACTCTGCCGGCGAGACACTGCCGCGCTCACTGTGATTCCAGCGCAGCAAGGCTTCGGCCTTGAACACCCGACCGCTGCCCAGCTCGACTATAGGTTGGAACCTGAGTTCGAATTCATTTCGTTCAAGAGCCTGACGTAAATCCTGAATAAGCCGCATCCTGTATCTGGCGTATTCCTGCATTGAGGCGGTAAAATAGTTGAAGCGGTTACGGCCTTGATCTTTGGCGGCGTACATAGCCTGATCCGCATGTTTAAGTAACAATTCAGCCGTTTGTCCATCATCTGGGAAAAGGGTAATACCTATGCTGGCACTGATAAAGGCGGTCTCATCGCCCAACTTGAAGGGCTCGGCCAGACTACTGAGGATATGATTGGCAACCCGCTCAACCCCGTTATGATCCTGCACATCCGAGAGCAATAGAGTGAACTCATCGCCACCAAGCCTGGCCACCACATCGGATTCACGGACACAGGTCTGCAGTCGCTCTGAGGTTTCCACCAGCAATAGGTCGCCCATATCATGGCCCAGGGTATCGTTAACTTCCTTGAAAAAATCCAGATCCAGAAACAGCAGCGCAAATTTTTGTTGATGACGAACAGCCTTGCGAATTTCATTGCCCAGGTGCTCGGTGAACATACGTCGGTTTGGCAAGCCCGTGAGGGCATCATAGTTGGCCTGACGCCAGATGAGACGCTCGTTCTGCTTTTTGTCGGTAATGTCGGAAAACAGCGCCACTCTTCTCAGCGGCGTATCATCCGTGCTATGAATAGTGTTGATGCTGAGCCAGATCATTATCTTGCGGCCATCGTAACAACGAAGCCACATTTCGCCCTGCCAACGCCCCTTATGCCCGAGCGCCTGACTTAGTTCACGATAGAACACTTCTCCATGATCGTCACATTTGAGCATGTCTATGTTGCTGCCAAGAATATCCTCCGCTTGATATCCCGTGATGGCACTGAATGCCGAGTTAACCGTCATAATAGTGCCGACTTCATCCAGCACACTCATCGCCTCACTGGAGTTTTCATAGACGGACGCCGCCAGTTTAAGGGAAGCTTCCTGCTGTTTTTGCTCGGTAATATCCACATGTACACCGCAAACCCTAAGCGGCCGTCCTTTTTCATCACGGCTAACCACCTTGCCGGTGTCCTGTACCCAACGCAACTCTCCATCCGGGCGGATCAGCCGGTATTGCACCTGGTGCTGCTTTGTTTTTCCGGCCAGATGATCATCCAAAGAACGCAGCACCCAGTCTCTGTCCTTGGGATGAATACCATCTAGCCACAGACGTTTGTTATCGTTGAGGTTATCAAGCGAGCAACCAAGGATCTCGGCGCTGCGTTTGTTACGCACTACTGTATCCTTGATGGGATCCCAATCCCAGAAGCCGAGTTGACCGCTTTGCAACACCAGTTCCAACTGTTCGCGACTGGCGGCACTCGCCTGCTCAGCCAACTTGGCCGAGGTGATATCGATATAACCGGCAATCACCAGCTGCACCTGTTGATGATGGCGCTGACAGGCCACAGTCATATGGGTATAAACATAATGACCAGCCTTGGAGATAAAACGTTTCTCCATCTCATATTCGTCTATTTCACCGTCCAGCATCCGCCTGAATTGCGCCATATCAGCGGGCAAATCATCGGGATGGGTCATTTCAGACCAGGTCAATTGCGTCAGTTCCTGCTCTGTATAACCCAACATTTTGCTCATATGGGGGTTTATCTTGAGCCAATGTTGATCCGGCGCAGTAATCGAAATCCCTATATTGCCGATATTGAACTGGGAGCGAAACAAAAAGTCATCCTGCAGCCGAATGCGATTGTCGCGCTCAAACTCCAGTCGCCGCGACAGCAAGCGCCCAAGCAACACATTGGTGAGTGGGAACAAAGTCAGTACAGGTAAACTGATACTGGCAAGCACCCCTTTGGCGGTTTCCCAGGGCAGCAGCAACATCCAGGCCAGCATCACCAGATGCACCAGCAGGGAAAAGCCGGCCAGCTCCGGGTAGCCGATATCGGCGAGGGACTGTTTGCGTCGCCTGCGCCAAAGTAGACCAAGCAAACCACTAGAGAGAATCACTCCCACGCCAATCCAAACACCTTCGCCGCCCCCCTGATAAATACGAAAAGCGGCTGCAATACTGCACGCTATCAGGGTTGGCAAACCGCCGAAAAACAGGCCTGAAATACTTAAAAGTACAGAGCGACTATCGAAGAAAATCCCCGGCTCATAGCTCCAGGGAGTGAGCATCAAAGCAATACAGATACCACCGATAATGACGCCTATTAACAAGCGCCACAGCAGGAAGTAGTCCCGTTGTTGTTGTCTGGGAATCGCATCATAAATAAATACCAATGCCAGCAGAAAAGCGGCATTTTGTGCCAAAGGAAGGAAAATGCTCTGTTCCATCTATTCCCAAGCCTGTGAATAACAAAGAAGAAATCTACAGGTCTAGTGTAGCAGAGCACCTTTGGAAACCTGACTAATTTATGCGCTTACCTCGGCGCAGCATTCATTACTGCCGAAAAATTAGGCGTCATATAACAACTTCAAATATAGTTGGGCACTGTCTTGCCATAAGAAGCGACTGGCGGAGGCCCTTTTTCTAAGGGCGTTCCAGTTGGCAGTGGGATAGAGCTCCAAGGCCCGGGACAGGGCGTCGAGCAGCGCCTTGGCCTGTTCATCCAGCCCAATCCCTGCGAATACCATGCCATTGTCACCGTCACTGATGGTATCGGCCAGCCCACCTGTGGCATGCACCAAACAGGGTTGGCCTGCTCTCAAAGCCAGCATCTGGCTGATACCACAAGGCTCAAAAGAACTGGGCATCACAAACAGATCGCCACATTGATAGAGGGCATCGGCCAGCTCCTGATGATAACCATTGATAAAGCGAAAATTGCTGTTACTCGCGGCGATGCGACCAAAGAGTGCCGCTATCTGCTCATCGCCGCTGCCGAGCAGCCAAAAACAGGCGCTGTCGCTGAACTGCGCCAGCCTTAGCAGCAGCTCTTCCAGCACTGTTTTGCCCTGCCAGGGATGACACAGCAAGAGTAACTTCTGCTCAGTGAGCCTGCCAACCGAGGTCAGCAGCATTCCCGGCGACTCAGATATCTGCCCCAAACGGATTTGGGTAATCATATCGGCCGGCGTCACTGCATCGCTGCGCCCGAGTTTACTCAATAATGCCTCTGTGGCTATCTTGGGCAGTTGCAGCTTGAGTTGCCGCCGCTTGCCGGCAGCGAGCGGTAATCCTTTTTGATAGTCACAGCCGTTGAGAATGCCGAACACCTGGCCAAGCTTGGCTTTGGCCTGCAGCTCAGCCTCCAATCCCTCACCGCCAAAGAAGCCCTGTTCAGGTTGTGACGGGCGCAGCACTTCCTTGGCGTAAGTCGCCGAGACCAGATGGATGACATCGCTGAACTGAATCGCCGCCCGCAGCGGATTGATACATCCGGGGTAGCGGGTATCCAGCGCCAGCTGCAGCTTGGGATTTGCCCCTTCGGCCAACAGCCAGGGATACCAGGCCGCCAGGGAAGATGCCTCGCCGGCAAGCGGCCGCACCCCCTGCATCGCCAGATTGTGGATACTGAGGATGCAGGGCACTTTTGATAGGCCGCAGTAGGCGGGATCCAGTGCTCTTAACATGGCAAAGCCGCCGCAGTGCCAGTCGTGCAGGTGAAACCTGTCCGGCAGCGGCAATAACCCCTGTTTCAACGCCGCCGCAACAGCAGCGCCGAAGAGGGCAAACTTGCCTGCATCTGTGGCAAAGGGGCGCTCAGGGCCATCCAGGCTATAGACTTCACGCTTAACGCCGCAAAAACCTTCATGAGCCAGAAGATAGATCCACAATCCCTGGGAACCTGGCTGAACCGCCGGATTAGCGATCCGATACAGCCCAGCCCGGGTGGTGCCTGCGCCGAAAGCAAATTCAAACTCGCACAGAAAATCGGCCCCCTGCTCCTTGGCCAAAAAGCCATAGTCCGGCATTATGATATGCGCCGCCACGCCTTGGCTTTGCAGCGCCAAAGGCAACTCGGCCAGCACATCGGCCATACCACCGACTTTGGCACCGGCCAAGGCGGCATTTTCCGCCGCCAACATCAACACCTGCAGTTTTGCTTTCGCCACCATTATTCGTACCCCACAGGCAGTCCCAACATGTCGCGGGTCACCAGCACCACACCGTTTTCCGAGACCCGAAAACCCTTGGCCCTGTCGTGGTCATGGTTGAAGCCTATCTCCATCCCCTCGGGGATAATGCAGCCCCGGTCGATAATAGCCTTGCGAATCCGGCAATGACGCAACACCACCACATCGGGCAGGATCACCGAGTCTTCCACCTCTGAGTAAGAACAAACCCTGACCTCATTAAAGAGAACGCAGTGGCGCACAGTGGCACCAGAGATAATACAGCCACTGGAAACCACAGAGTCCAGCGCCATGCCGCGCCTGTCATCATCGTCAAACACAAACTTGGCCGGCGGCAGTTGTTCCTGATAGGTCCAGATGGGCCATTTGGCATCATAGAGATTGAGTGCCGGCGTCGGCGACAACAGTTCCATATTGGCTTGCCAGAAAGAATCCAGAGTTCCCACATCGCGCCAGTAGGCCTGTTCGTTGGGAAAAGCGCTGCGAAACGGATAGGCATAGACCCGGTGCTTTTCTATGATGGCCGGGATAATGTCCTTGCCGAAATCCCGGTTGGAATCGGCGTTCTGGGCATCTTTTTTCAGCTGTTCAAACAGAAACTCAGTATTGAACACATAGTTGCCCATAGATGCCAGGCAGGATTCGGGGTTATCCGGCAAGGGCCTGGGTTCGACCGGTTTCTCTTCAAACCCCAGAATACGGTTGCTGCTGTCCACCTCCATCACCCCGAAGGCGTTGGCCGCTTCGGCCACCGGCACCTCCATACAGGAAACCGTCATATCGGCGCCGGACTCGGCATGAGCGGCCAGCAGACCGGCGTAATCCATGCGGTAGATATGATCGCCCGAAAGCACCATCACATAGCGCGGCAGCTCGTGACGTATGATGTCTATATTCTGAAACACAGCATCGGCCGTGCCCTGATACCAGTTGTCCGAATACCGTTGAGACGCCGGCAATATCTCCACCGACTCCCCCAACTCCTTTTTGAAATGCCCCCAGCCGCGGGTCACGTGGCGGATAAGCGAATGGGACTTGTACTGGGTCACCACCCCTACCCGGCGGATCCCCGAGTTGATGCAGTTGGACAGCGGAAAGTCGATGATCCTGAACTTGCCGCCGAAATAGAGCGCAGGCTTGGCCCGCCAATCGGTCAGCTCATGGAGGCGGGAACCCCGGCCTCCGGCCAGGATCAGGGCATAGGTTTCACGGGTAAGGTTACTGATATAACGCGGACTCGGATTCGGCATAAAAGCGTGCTCCCAATTAACAGAAAAAGGCGCTCACTGCGCGCCCCAGATATGGTCGCGATAACCGGCTATGGTGACATCGCTGGAGAAGCGGCCACTGACCGCGGTGTTGCGAATACTCATGGCGGTCCAGCGCTGAGGGTCCTGATAAGCCTTGGCGGCTTGCAGCTGGGCCAGACGGTAGGTTTCAAAATCGGCCGCCAGCATCCAGGGATCCTGTGGCGACTCAATGGCGGCTATGATGGGGTCGAAGATCCCCGGTTCCAGCAGATTAAAGTGCCCACTTTTGAGCAGCGCCATTACGCCGCCGAGCGCCGCCGAGGACGCTATATATTGCGCCGGACAGTAGTGCGCCTTGAGCTCCTCCACCGCCAGGGCATTGAGGCCAAACAGAAAGAAGTTGTCTTCACCTACCTCTTCGAGCATCTCGATATTGGCGCCATCCAGAGTGCCTATGGTCAGGGCGCCATTCATCATGAACTTCATATTGCCTGTGCCCGAGGCTTCCTTGCCGGCGGTGGATATCTGCTCTGACAAATCCGTACCCGGGCAGATCACCTCCATGGCGCTGACGTTATAGTCGGGCAAAAAGGCAAACCTGAGCCAAGGAGTGACTCTGGGATCCTCATTGACCATATGAGCCACGTTGTTGGCCAATTTGATCACCCGTTTCGCCATGGCATAACCGGGGGCCGCCTTGCCGCCAATCAAGACACAGCGTGGTTGCATCCCCTGGGTATCGCCACTGACAATCCGCTGATAGAGATGGATCACATGCATGATATTCAGCAGTTGCCGCTTATATTCGTGGATCCTCTTAACCTGCACATCAAACATCATGGAGGGGTCGAAGTTCACCTGGCAGCGCTGCGCCACCAGCTCGGCCAGCGCCTGTTTATTGGCCTGCTTCACCTCACGCCAGGCGGCAATAAATGGCTTGTCCGAGGTAAAGGCATTGAGGGCAGTCAGGCATCTTAGGTCGCTCAGCCAATCCTGCCCCAGGCGACTGCTGATGAGCGCAGTCAAACGGGGGTTACAGTGAGCCAGCCAGCGCCTGGGCGTCACACCATTGGTACGGTTGTTAAACTTATGCGGCCAGAGTTCGTAAAAGTCCCGAAACAGCCCTGTGGTCAACAGCCTTGAGTGCAGCGCCGCCACACCATTGACCGAAAAGCTGGCCACTATTGCCAGATAGGCCATACGGATATGGGGCTCATCCCCCTCTTCTATGATGGACATCTGCCGCAGACGTGACACGTCGCCGGGCCAGTGATGTGCCACCAACTCCAGGTATCTGGCGTTGATTTCATAGATGATCTCCAGAATACGCGGCAGCATCTGGGCGAACATACGCACCGGCCAGCGCTCCAGCGCCTCCGGCAACAAGGTATGGTTGGTGTAGGCCATGCAATGGCTGACTATGTCCCAGGCGGCTTGCCACTCCAGCTGATATTCGTCGATAAGCAGGCGCATCAACTCGGGCACCGCAATCGCCGGATGGGTATCATTGAGCTGCAGCACATGAAACTTGGCAAACTCACTGAAGTCCCGGCCTTTGTTGGCAACCCAGGTCGTCAACAGATCCTGCAAACTGGCAGAGGACAGGAAATACTGCTGCCGCAGCCGCAACTCTTTGCCGTTTTCACTGCTGTCATTGGGGTACAGCACCATGGTGATCTGCTCGGCCAGATTCTTGGCCGCCACGGCTTCGGTGTAATCCCCCTGGTTGAACTCGGCAAGGTCAAACTCATCCGTGGCCTCGGCCTTCCAAAGCCTCAGAGTGTTGACCCGGCCGTTGCGATAACCCGGCACCGGCATATCATAGGCAACCGCCAGTACATCCTGGGTATCCACCCAGGCTCTGTGCCGACGGCCATCGCGGTCAACATGACTCTGCACATGACCAAAGAAAGGCACTGTCACATTGTGCTGTGAGGCCCGCACTTCCCAGGGGTTGCCATCCCTGAGCCAGCGGTCCGGCTGCTCCTGCTGGTAACCATCAACTATCTGCTGGGCAAACATGCCGTACTCATAACGAATGCCATAGCCAGTGACCGCCAGCCCGAGACTGGCGCAGCTGTCCATAAAGCAAGCCGCCAGCCGCCCGAGACCGCCGTTTCCCAGACCGGCGTCATGCTCTTGCTGTTGCAGGGTTTCAAGCGCTACCGCATAGCCTTGCAGCATCTCCCGGCACTCGTCGGTCAGCTCCAGATTGAGCAAGGCGTTGCCCAGGCTTCGGCCCATCAAAAACTCCAGCGACAGATAGGCCACCTGTTTGCGCTGGTACAAAGCATCCTGGCTGCGACTGGCGCACCAATCGTCCAACAGCTGCTCTTTGACGCTCAGGGCCAACGCCTGATAGAGCTCCTGAGGCCTGCGCTCATTGCGGTTAAGATCGTATCTCAGCTGTCTGGCAAAGGCCGCCGGCAGTGAATCACAGGGCTCGCAGTCATGGTGCGCCAGATGGCCTGGGGCTTGTTGAGTCGCGGGCGCGATTGGCGATGCGGCTTTTGATGCTGTTGTCGATTGGCTCTTACTGCGGCTCTTGACTCTATTCCTTGAAGTGTCAGTCATGGCTGGCTCCTTTGGCTGAGGACGACAGATAACGGCCACCTGCGGCCAGCAGCTGAAAACTGAAGGCGGCAACGGCGAAAGATGAAGCTGTGGGATAGCAGGATTGCTGTTCATCCCGTCCGGCTTCGCTGGAAAGCAGCAGTTGCCACTGCTCACCGGCTCCGGGCGGCGGAGATGGCAGACAAAAATGGCTGTTGCTGTCACCGGCATGCAGCAGGATCAGCAGGGCTTCGGTCTGAAGTTTGTTTTCTCCTTGAGGGCTCATATTGGGCTGATGGCTCTTGCTCAGCTGAAGGCTCTTGCTCAGCTGATGGCTCTTATTGCGCTGACGGCTCTCTGCCCGCTGAAGGCTCTTATTGAGCTGACGGCTCTGCATCAACTGTAAGCTGCGGCACTGGACTTCGCCCCAATGGCCGGGTGTCATGGCCTCGCCGGAGGCGGCAAACCAAGCCAGGGCTCTGGGAGCCTGGAGGGCATCGGTGTGAACATAGTCATCGCTGTCATAAAAACCGCAATCCCGGCGGATATAGATAAGCTTGCGAACAAAGGCGCCTAGCTCAGTATCTTCCCTGTGCCAATCGAGCCAACCCAATGGGTTGTCCTGACAATAGGCGTTGTTGTTGCCGCTCTGGGAGTTGCCGAACTCATCGCCGGCCAGCAACATGGGCGTGCCCTGGGAGAGCAGTAAACTCGCCAACAGATTACGGCTTTGGCGCGCCCTCAAGGCCAATATGGCGGCATCTTTGCTCTCGCCTTCCACGCCATGGTTGGCACTGAAGTTTTCGTGGTGTCCATCGCGGTTGTTTTCACCGTTGGCCTGATTGTGCCGCTCGCGATAACTCACCAAATCTCTCAGGGTGAATCCATCATGGCTGCAGATAAAGTTGATTGAACTTTGTGGGCCGCGCCCCGAGTGTTCAAACAGATCGCCTGAGCCGGAAAGGCGCCTGGCAAGCTCGGGCAAGAGCCCAGCATCACCGCGCCAGAAGCGCCGCAGGGTATCGCGATATCTGTCGTTCCATTCGGCAAAACGATTGGGAAATTGCCCCAACTGATAACCGCCCGGGCCTATGTCCCAGGGCTCGGCTATCAGCACACATTGCTGCAGCTCGGGGTCCTGCAGCAAGGCATCGAATAATCCGGCGCGATTGCTGAAACCCTGCATCTCACGGCCAAGGCTGGTAGCCAGATCGAAACGAAAGCCATCCACCCCCATGATATCGACCCAGTAACGCAGCGAGTCCATCAGCAGCTGTACCACTCTTGGATGACTGATATCCAGGCAGTTGCCACAGCCAGAGTCATTGATATAAAAACGCTTATCTGCTGCATGCAAACGGTAGTAGCTGAGATTGTCCAAGCCGCGAAAACTGACGGTCGGCCCCTGACGATTACCCTCGGCGCTGTGGTTGAAGACCACATCCAGCACAAGTTTGATACCGGCATCATGCAGGGCAGAGACCATCTGCTTGAATTCGCCAATGGCGTCGTCAGAGGCCGAATATGCCCCATGGGGAGCGAAGAAACCTATGCTGTTATAACCCCAGTAGTTACTGCGACCGCTCTCCAGCAGAAAAGGCTCTGACAGAAAGGCGTGCACCGGCAGCAGTTCGACACAGGTGATCCCAAGCGACTTGAGATAAGCTATCGCCACCGGGTGCGCCAAACCGGCAAAGGTGCCGCGAAGCTCTGGCGGGATCCCGGCCATGGCGGCGGTGAAGCCCTTGAGGTGCATTTCGTAGATCACTTCATTACGCCATTGGCCGCCCGGCAAGCGCTTACCGGTAAAGCGGGTATCGGCTACCACTTGGCATTTGGGCATGGCCCAGGCGTTGTCACAGGGATCGGCCCATAAATCATCACCTATTCCGCCGCTGCCGGACTCCCGCTCCGGGGCCCCTGGTACAGCGAGCGCCGGTACAGGAAACTCTGGTACCGGGAGCGCTGGCACTGGGGATTCAGCCCCCCCCGGATGGCACACAGCGGCCAATGGCCGGCCCTGCTCATCGACTCTGGCATAGCCAAGTTGCCAGGGGCCATACTGCCAGCGACCACAAAAGGCTCTGGCGTAAGGGTCCAGCAGCAGCTTGGCCGGATTGAATCTGTGCCCTTCCTGAGGCTGATAAGGGCCATGCACCCGGTAGCCATAGCAAAGCCCTTCACCGGCCCCCTGCAGCAAACCATGGAACACCTGCTGCGAGGACGGCATAAGCTCAAAACGGCCCGACTCCCGCCATTGGCCATTTTGGAACTCAAACAGGCACAGCTCGACCCGGGTTGCATGAGCCGAAAACAGCGCAAAATTCACCCCTTCCGGCTCGCCATTGGCTGCATGCACCAGGGTCGAGCCCAGAGGCCAGGGTTTGCCTGCAAGCATCTGCATCAGCCACGCTCCAAGGCGAAATAGACGCTCGCCAGGGGCGGCACCCGGATCAGCGCGCTATATGGCATGCCCTGCCAGGGGATCACCTCGGCTTCCATACCGCCGGCGTTGCCTTGATTACTGCCGCCGTAGAATGCGCTGTCGCTGTTGAGCAGCTCGCGGTAACGTCCGGGCTCTGGCAATCCCAGTCGATAGCCTTCCCTGACACAAGGGGTAAAGTTACAGATAACCAGCACCATGTTGCCGTCAGAATCGATACGCGTAAACGCCAGCAGGCTGTGCTGACTGTCGTTGCAGTCGAGCCAGCGAAACCCTTGCGGCTCGCCGTCACACTGCCACAATGACGGCTGCCGGCGGTAACAGAGGTTAAGATCCCGCACCCAATCGCTGAGTCCCTGATGAGACGGATACTGCAGCAGGTGCCAGTCGAGGCTGAAGTCATGTTGCCATTCGCGTCGCTGGCCAAACTCGCCGCCCATAAAAAGCAGCTTTTTCCCCGGGTGAGCCCACATAAAACCGTAAAAAGCCCGCAGTGTGGCAAACTTCTGCCAGTCATCGCCGGGGATCTTCTCCAACAAGGCGCGCTTGCCATGCACCACTTCATCGTGACTCAGCGACAAAATAAACTGCTCGGTATAGGCATAGATGAGGGAAAAAGTCAGTTGCCCGTGGTGATAGCTGCGATGTACCGGCTCCTTGGTGAGATAATCCAAGGTGTCGTGCATCCAGCCCATATTCCATTTGAAGCCGAACCCCAGGCCGCCGGCAGCGACATCCCGGCTGACACCATCCCAGGCGGTGGACTCTTCGGCAATCATGATGATCCCCGGGTACTCATGGTAGAGACGCGTATTGAGCTGCTGCAAAAAGGCTATCGCTTCCAAATTCTCACGGCCGCCATATTCGTTGGCCTGCCACTGGCCCTCTTCGCGGCTGTAATCCAGATAGAGCATGGAGGACACGGCATCGAGGCGCAGGCCATCGAAATGAAACTCCTCCAGCCAATAACAGGCATTGCTGAGCAGAAAACTCTGCACCTCTTTGCGGCCATAGTTGTAGATCAAGGTGTCCCAATCGGGATGACGGCCACGGCGGGGATCTTCATGTTCATACAGACAAGTGCCATCAAAATGCGCCAGGCCGTGGGGATCGGAAGGAAAGTGCGCCGCCACCCAGTCGAGCAGCACACCAATACCCGCCCTGTGGCAGGCATCAACCAGCAGTTTAAGCCCCTCGGGATCGCCAAACCTGTGACTGGGAGCATACAGCCCCACGGGTTGATAACCCCAGGAACCGTCGAAGGGGTATTCACTCAGCGGCATAAATTCCACATGGGTAAAACCGTGAGATTGCAGGTAAGGCACCAAGAGTTCTGCCACCTCTGCGTAGCTGAGAAAACCACCTTCGCCGTTACGCCGCCAGGACCCCAGGTGCAGCTCATAGATACTGACCGCCTGTCGGTGCCAGGTGCTTTGCGCCCTGGCGGCCATCCAATCATTGTCCTGCCACTGCCAATCACTTTCCGCCATCGGCACTATCGAGGCGTTGTGGGGCGCACCTTGCATCTGTCTGGCGCAGGGGTCGGCCTTTTCCAGCCAGCTGCCATCCTGGGTTTGCAGCAAAAATTTATAGTGCTCACCGCCCTGGATTTGCGGCAAAAACAGCTCCCAAAGACCTGAGGCCGGGTGGCGGCGCATACTGTGGCGACGCCTGTCCCAATGGTTGAAATCCCCCAGCAAAGACACGCTTTTGGCATTGGGAGCCCAAACACAAAAACGCACACCTTTTTCGCCCTGGCACTCCAGCCAATTGGCTCCAAGCAACTGCCAGCCCTTCAGCAGACTGCCTTCATTGAAGAGAAAACATGCCTGCTCATCGAGCGAAGCATCAAAGCGGTAAGGGTCGTCCAGCACCAGCTCGGCCTGGGGATAGCTGATGCGGAGCCTGTAGTCGAAGGGTTTTACCCTGCGCCCCATAAAACCACTGAACAGGGGCTCGGCGCCAACGACAGGGTTAAGCTCGGCTACCTTACGGCCGGTTTTCGCATCCAGCACCTCGACAGCGGCGGCGCCGGGCAGCACGGCGCGCAGTAGCAAGCGGCTGCGGCCATTTTGCTCGACCAGATGCATTCCGAGCCAGGCGAAGGGATCGCCATGGCGCCCTTCGGCCAAGGCGCAGGCGGCGGCAAAGTCCAGTTCCGGGACCAGGCTTTCCTGCTTTGGCTCACTAAAGTGCGGCGCGGTTTCATTGGCGGCGATTTGCTGTTTCATCTGCATCTCCTGTTGATTGAGCTCGAAGCCGCTCCGGCTCAGCGCAGCAACTTTGCTCGCGCACCCGGCGGATATCCCTGAGCAAGGTTTGCAGCAGCTCGGAATCATTGAGCCTTTCCACGGCCAACGAATAACGTCGGCGCCAGTTGGGATACTCAGCGCTGGTGCCCGGGATATTGACTGCCACCTTATCGCCGAGCAGATCTGTCAGCGGCAGGCTGAAAAGCGCACTGCACCCCGAGGCAACTGTGACGGCGAGGTTGTGGATCACGTTTTGGGTATAGGTGACAGAGTCCGGCTCAAGTGCAACTTTTATCTTGTTTTCAAAGGGATAAAATTGCGAGAGCCAAACTTCAAGAGCCTGAATATCCCTGCGGCGGTCATCGCTTTCCCTTGCGTATTGTTCAGCACCCAGCAAACCAAGTTCCCGCCTGAGCCTGAGATCTTCTTCTTCCAGCCAGGCTTTGAGCGGCGCTACATCATGGTTGCTCAGCATCATGATGGCGTTTGGCTTGTAGTCATTTGGCGGCCGAAATCCACCAAACTCGGGGAAATCCTGCTGCTCACGGCAAAAATAGAACAGCTCATTGGAGTACAGCCCGCCAAGCTTAAGCGGCGCTAAGATTTGCGGTGGCACCAGACCAAGGTCTTCGCCAATCACCAGGCAGCGGGCACGCTGGCTCTCCAGCAATAAAATCGCCAGCAGGGTATCGAAGGGGTAATAGACATAGGCGCCTTCAGGCTTGCCAGACTCAGTTTCGACTGCAGTTTCAATCTGATTTTCGGCCTCGGCCGGCCACCACCAGAGACGAAACAGCGACATCACGTGATCTATCCGAATGGCACCGCTGTGGCGCATATTGGTGCGCAGCAACTCAATAAAATGGCTAAAATCCGCTTGCTTGAGACCGACGGGATCCAGAGGCGTCAGCCCCCAGTTCTGCCCCTGGGGCGCAAAGGCATCCGGCGGCGCCCCTATGCTGGCACCTTGGCAAAACTGACTCTGATGCTGACTCACCTCAATGCCGCTGCCAACAGTGCCGACAGCCAGATCCCGGATAAGGCCGATACTCATGCCGGCTTCTATGGCGCGGGATTGACACAAAGCCAGCTGCTCTTCGGCAACAAACTGCAGATAGAGATAAAAGTTGGCATCTGAGGGCCAATCTCCGGTGGCGAAACTTGCCTGCTCCCGGGCATAGTGCTGCAGCGCCAGTCCCTCCCGACGCACAAAACCTTCGTAGCCCAGGCGCCTGGGAGCATCCTTGGGCAAAGCGTTGAAACGCTGCCACATTGCTTTGAGGCGGGCACACTTATCACGGTTGACAAGGGCATAGTCCAGCCAGGGGCTGAAGGCCGTTTGCTCGGCAAAAGATTCAGCATCACGGATTGGTGCCGTCCCTTCGGCGCAAAGCAGCGGCGAGATATACAAGGGGTGCAGGCGGCGTCTGTCTATTGGGCTGTAGGGACTTGAGGAGGCATCCTCGGTGAGCGCCAGCGCATGCAGGGGATTAAGCAGAATAAAGTCCAGCCCCTTGGGGGCCAGCTGGGTTATCAGCTTCAGCAAGGCTCCAAAGTCGCCCATTGCCTCAGGGCCGGGAGTATCCTCCTGCCACAGAGAAAACAACTGCACACTGACACCCCAGGGCCTGCGATGAGGCTCGGTTTGTCGCGCCGTATTTTTTTGCAGTACGCCTTGGAAAGCCTGCCTTGGCGCTACCATCAAGGTACCAACAGCAAGTAGCTGCTCATCGCCATCACGCTCAATGATGGATAAAGACACCCTGTGGTAGCCAAGTCCGGCGGCAATGCCACAGTTACCGGAAACCTCGTCCAGTTTAAGCTCGTGCTCAAAATAGCAGCGCTCACCGATACGATAATCGCCACGCACCGGACAGTCTGCCGCTGAAAAGCTGACAACAAACTCCTCACCCAGCTCACTCGTCAGCGTCAGCTGCAGCGCCTTGGATAGCAAAGACTGCGCCTCGAGTCTGAACCTCAGACTGAGACTGTCGAGATAACACCATTGAAATGAAGGCAACAGCTGCTGCCAGGGTTCGGCATCGAGCTGATGGATCCGCTGCTCAATCCAAAGCTCGCTCGCATCTTCGGGTATAGGGCCACACATGGCGCAGAGGATCTGTTTGCGTGTGTCGGCCGATGTAGGGCAAAAACGCCCATAGCTATCGCTGAAGCCGTCCCCTATCCCTTGCAGATACAGCAACTTCTCCAGTCCCATCTCAGCACTCCACGCCAATCACCTTAAGTTCCCTGTGAGCAGATAGCATGCCAGGGTAAAATAACAGCAATAAGACAGAGGTGTGTCAGCCAAGTGACAAGTATTTAATGATTCAATTCAGCAACTTGATGAAATCAACCCTGATGCTTGGCGAGCGTCTCTCAAAAGGCAGCAAAGGTAAATGAGTTGCACCAATGACTCAAGAGTGTGCAATCTTTCACCAATTGAGTGCAAGACATCGCCGACAAAAGCCGGGATGGGCAACCAGGGGGAAAACGGGGGTTCAAACAGAAGTCAATCTTGGGGTCGCTGACGGCGACCCGCTTGTAAAGAGGAAAACTCAGCTCTTGGTTTGCTTTGGGGTCACAGCTTCCGGCTCATCGCTCGGCTGAATTTGTCCCACCAGCAGCATGGGGGCGGCATCCAGCTCTTCGGCATCCATCATGGTGGCAATCCGCTCCACCGCAGACAAGAGCTGGCTCTGCTCCCAGGCCTCCAGCGCCTGATAGCGCTTGATAAAGTGCTCTTGCAAGGGTTTGGGCGCCTGTCCCAACAAGGCAACACCGGACTCACTCAGCAACAGGTGTATCTTGCGCTTATCGGTTTGGCTGCGCTGACGTATGACCAAGTCCTTGGCTTCCAGACGGTCGATGATGGTGGTGACGGTGGCAGGGCTCAGATTGATCTCGGTCGCCACCTGTTTAGCTAGCGGCGATCCCATGGAAGCGATTTTCTGCATCACCATAAGCTGCGGTCCGGTGAGGCCCGAGTGCTTGCTCAGCTGCCTGGAATGCAGGTCGATGGCGCGGATCACTTTGCGCAGCGAGATTAATAACTGCTCATACTTTTCCATGAATACTTCCTACTCACACTGGTTCGAAAAGGGCTACTGAAATCACAGGTAGCCGAAAGGCGCCAGCTTATCAGAAAAGCCCGGCAAACTCATAGCCCATCGACTCAATAGCTGAATTTCCCAAAATGTCAGCACCGCCAAATGCAACTTTAGACCAACAAATTATTCATCTTTTGTTGATACAAAAACCTCATAGTGTAATCATTAGATAGCTAACAATTAGAGCTCAAATCAATTATCGAGCATTAATTATCAGAAAAGGACTATCCCCATGTCGGCCACCAGCCTGAAGTACAAGAGCGAAGAAAATCCTATTCCACTGAAAGTCATCACAGAGAAGCGGCCATTTTCCAGCCATCAGGCGCTGATGCAGTTTGATGTTGCCAATCGCCCCTGGCGAGAAACCCTGTCGCTGAGCTTTAAGAATGACAAACAACTGTCCCAGGTATTCAACAATATTCGCGCGGTCGATGACCAAGTTTATGAAGTGATTGCCGCCAGGATCACCCCCTATATAGCCCAGCTGATGGACAAAGATGATCCCAACTGCCCGATTCGGTTGCAGTACGTCCCAGAGCAGGATGAGTTGGAGGTCGCCCCCCATGAAATGGGCGATCAATTGGCGGAAGATGACATGATGCCGGAAGGCACCTCGATAGTGCACAGGTATCCCAACCGGGTGTTGTTTCTGGTGCATAACATCTGTGGTTCCTATTGCCGCCACTGCACCCGCAAGCGCATGGTGTCCGATCCGCTCAATGTGATCTCCATGGACAGGATCCGTCGTTCGGTGGAGTATCTGCGCCAACATACAGAAGTGCAGGACGTGCTCCTGTCGGGCGGCGATCCTTTGCTGCTCACAGATGACAAGCTGGATGAGATTCTGTCGATGATCCGAGAGGCCAGACCGGATCTGAAAATTCTGCGTATCGGCAGCCGTTTATTGGCGCAGCTTCCTACCCGGGTCACCCCCGAGTTGTGCCGGGTACTGAAGCGTAACCGAGTCACACTGATCAACACCCAAGTAAACCACCCCAGAGAAATCACCCCCTTATTCAGCAAACATATCGCCATGCTCAGGGAAACCGGCATCATGCTCGGCAACCAGAGTGTGCTGATCAAAGGCGTCAACGACAGCATAGATACTATGCAGGAACTGGTAATGGAGTTGGTATCCATAGGCATACGTCCCTATTACGTCTATGCCATGGATCCGGCGCCGGGCAACAGCAAGTTTCAGGTCAGTTATCAGCGAATGCTGAAAATCTATCACGGCATCCGCGGCTGGGTATCCGGCCCGGCAATTCCCACCTTTATCGTCGATGGCGTCGGCGGCCTGGGCAAAATGCCGGTGCAGCCGGAATATGTCCGCAGGCAAACAGGCCCGGAAGGCGAGCGTCTGATAGCCACCAACTTTGAGGGGCGCAGCGCCGACGTATCATTCCTGCTACAGGAGTGATCCATGCACGCATTGGACTATGGAATTTTCCTGGCGTATCTCGTAGGTTTACTGGGGTTTGGTTACTTCCATTTCAAACGCCACAGTGACGGCGATGACTACTATCTCGGTGGCCGCAACATCAAAGCCAGGCACGTGGGCTTTTCCATTGCCGCCACGGATGTGGGCGGTGGATTTTCCATAGGTCTTGCCGGTCTCGGCTTCAGTATGGGGCTGGCGGGCAGCTGGCTGCTGTTTACCGGTTTGCTGGGGGCCTGGTTATCTGCTGTGTTTGTTATTCCCAGGGTCAAACGTCTGGAGCAGGGCGAGCGCTTTTATACCTATCCGGATCTGCTCAAGCACAGATTCGGGGCCAGAGTCGCCATGTTGGCCGCCTTGATCTCCTGTATCGGTTATCTGGGGTTTACCGGCGCGCAGATCCTCGCCGGCGCCAAACTGGCGGCCGCCACTCTGTTGCCCAAGGGCTTCGATGCCTTGCCGCCGCTGCAATTGGCACTCTGGGTTATAGGCGGGACCACCATACTTTACACTGTATTTGGGGGCCTCAAGGCGGTTATCTATACCGACAGCGTTCAGTGGCTCATTTTATTGCTGGGCTTGATTGGCTTTACCCTGCCCTACGCTCTGGTAGAGGTCGGTGGCTGGCAGGGGTTGAGCCGCAATCTGCCGCCGTCCCATATGTCACTGACCGCCATAGATCCCATCACGGCCATCAATTGGCTACTCACCATCACACCTGTGTGGCTGATTGCCATGACTCTCTATCAGCGAATGTTTGCCTGTAAAGATAGCGCCACCGCCAAGCGCGCCTGGTATCTGGCCGGGGTGCTTGAATATCCCCTGATGGCGATATCCGGTGTTTTATTGGGGATGTGCGCCAGAGTCATGTTGCCACATATGGACAGTGAAATGGCGGTGCCGGCGATGATCCGCGATCTCTTGCCAATGGGCTTTACCGGGCTGATTATCGCGGCATACTTTTCCGCCATCATGTCCACCGCAGACAGTTGCCTGATGGCGGCATCCGGCAACCTGACCCAAGATCTGCTCGGGCTGGATCCCAGAGGGAACAACACCCTGAGACTGTCGATGATTGCCACTCTATTGCTGGGGCTGGCGGCCATCTACCTCGCCAGTCAGGCCAGGCAGGTATTGGATGCCATTCTCTATGCTTATGCCTTTATGGTTTCCGGACTGTTTGTCCCGACTCTGGCGGCGCTGTTTTGGCCCAGAGTCAGCTCCACGGCGGCACTTTGCGCCATGTTAGGGGGTGGCCTCACGGCGCTGGCACTACTGACAGAGCTGCTCAAGCTGCCGGATGGCTTGGCTAAACTCGGTCTAGATCCCAGTATCTATGGCATTTTGGTCTCCGCCGGTTTGTTGGTGCTGGTCAACATCATTCACCAACCAGCTCCCAAGCCCCGGCTCACCTCGCATCAGGACAGTTCACACTCATGACCCAAGTTCAATTTGATCAGCAACTCAACTTACTCGGCGCCCACATCCAGCATGGCCCAGCCAATGATCGCATTTATTTAATCTCCCTTGGTAATGCCGAACCCGGCCCTTTACTGGATGCGCTGAATGCTATGGCGCTGCAACATGGTTACGGCAAGATCATCGCCAAGTTACCTGAGCACAAGGCCGGTCTGTTTTTGGCATATGGTTTCAGCGAAGAAGCCAGGATCCCAGGATTTTATCAAGGCCGGGATGCCGTATTTCTCGCCCGTTACCAGGACAAAACCAGGCAATTTCGCACCATGCCGGAGTTGGATACCCTGTTGGAGCGCGCCAGGGCGGATATCAAGCCTGAATTCCATTCACCGGCCGAGGTCAGTCGCTGCCGGGCAGAGGACCTACCACAGATGGCCAGGCTCTATAGCGAGGTGTTTCCCAGCTACCCCTTCCCCATTGAAGATCCGGAATTTTTACGGCAGAACATGGCCAGTAATGTCGACTACTTTGGGATCCGCCAACAAGGGCGGCTGATAGCCCTGGCTTCTGCCGAAAAAGATCCCAAGAGTCTCAGTGCAGAGATGACAGATTTCGCCACTTTGCCACAGGCCCGCGGACAGGGCTGCGCCAGAGCCTTGCTGGCACATATGGAACAAGCAATACTCCACCAGGGCTACCGAACCGCCTATACCATAGCCAGAGCCGTTTCCGTTGGTATGAACCGTACCTTTGCCGCAGCAGATTACCGCTATGGCGGCCGTCTGCACCTCAATACCCAAATAGGTGGTCAGATAGAGAGCATGAACCTCTGGCATAAATTACTTGTTTAGCTACCACTTATGTGGTAATTAATGAGTCGGTCTACCACGGAAAGGTTCGATTACCCAATATAAATACGGGTCTTTGTCGAGAGAATTCCATGCTTTCGACTAATAGCCCTCCCCTTGTTAAGGGATAATATGGTGACCGTAGGAACCCTAGCCACCATGGAAGGAAAGGCGTTATCCGCATCTGTGTCATAAAAACAGCTTTTATGTCACTTAGTTTCAGTTCTCTCTTAATTTTCTTTCTTTTTGGCGCGATTCTTGGCGCTACCTCACGCTTTTTGGTCAGATGAGTTGGTAATTTGACATCAAGAGAGATACAGATTTCATTTTCAACAGCATATACAGGTGAACTTATGGCTGCTAAATTCTTTATCCCTTCAGTAAACGTCCTGGGTCAGGGCGCTGTAGACGATGCTATCGGTGATATCCAAACTCTGGGATTCAAACGAGCCCTGATAGTGACAGACAAGCCTCTGGTCAACATAGGTCTGGTAGGACAGATCGCCGAAAAGCTGGGTCAGGCAGGCATTAGCGCCACTGTATTCGATGGCGTTCAACCCAACCCAACCGTTAGCAACGTGGAAGCAGGCCTTGAGTTGTTGCGCGCCAACAACTGTGACTTCGTAATCTCCCTGGGTGGCGGTTCACCACATGATTGCGCCAAGGGTATTGCCCTGGTTGCAGCCAATGGCGGTTCCATCAAAGACTATGAAGGCTTGGATCAGTCGGCCAAACCCCAGTTGCCTTTAGTGGCTATCAATACAACAGCCGGCACCGCCAGTGAAATGACCCGCTTCTGCATCATCACAGATGAAAGCCGCCATATTAAGATGGCCATTGTCGACAAGCACACTACCCCCATCATCTCAGTCAACGACCCAGAGCTGATGCTGAAAAAACCTGCCAGCCTGACCGCGGCAACCGGTATGGATGCCCTGACGCACGCGGTAGAAGCCTATGTTTCCACAGCAGCTAACCCCATCACTGATGCCTGTGCCATCAAGGCTATTGAGCTTATTCACGCCAACCTGGTCAATGCGGTAGAGCATGGTGACAATATCCAGGCCCGTGAGCAGATGGCATACGCCCAGTTCCTCGCCGGTATGGCATTCAACAACGCCAGCCTGGGTTATGTACATGCGATGGCGCACCAGTTAGGTGGTTTCTACGATCTGCCCCATGGCGTTTGTAACGCACTCTTGCTGCCTTATGTGCAGGAATACAATGCTCAAGTGGCGGCACCAAGACTGAAAGATGTTGCCAAAGCCATGGGTGTTGATGTCAGTGCCATGAGTGATGAACAGGGTGCTGCGGCAGCAATCAAGGCGATTAAAGAATTGGCTGCGGCAGTAAAAATCCCTGAAAACCTGACAAAAATCGGAGTAAAAGCCGAAGATATTCCTGTGCTTGCAGATAATGCTCTAAAAGACGCCTGCGGCTTTACCAACCCCAAACAGGCGACTCACGAGGAAATTTGCCAAATTTTCACTAACGCACTTTGATACATTTGTAATATAATTTCAGCGTCCGCTTTTTCCCTGCAATGAGAAAGCTGTACAAGAGGCCCGCTCACCGAGCGGGCCTCTTCTCTTTCTGTCAACACTCTCTTCAAGCTTCCAAGCCCATCAGCTCAGCATTTCGACGGTTATTCGGCAACAGCTAAATTTTGAGATCTGTCCCCGGTTTATTTCTGTCGAATACAGGCTAAATGAGATTAAGAGCAGCAAGCAATAAGGAGTACACCCCCGCGTTTGTAACCCTTGTCACAGTGGCCGATTTTTAGTTCAGCCCCTATGATAAATTCAGGAATCAACCAGGCAGGATCCCTTATGACAGCCATTACCCAGATAATCAATTACACAGTTCGTTGCCCCCACTACCAAGATCAGAGCGCCGAAGCCACATGGCGCAATCACATCGAAATCAATCACTCGGCAGAAATCGCCCTCGACCGACTCAGTAAGTGGCATGCTCACTCAGGTAACAGAGTATTTTGTTTTCAGAACATAGTGGTGCGTAAGGCGGAAAAGGAGGAGGCTTACTTCGCCATGATCAGCGAGAGATTAAAATCCGCCGGCCATGCGCTGATCACGCTCAAAGTGTTTATCGACAAGTGCACCAAAGATACCTCTGTTGAGGAGATAGTTGAGCACATATACCAGGACTGCCAGACTCGCCTGAAAAGCCTAGGTTGAACCGCCCTGGAGCTGATTACCCCTGAGTCAATCAAGCTGCCATAGGCAGACTCTCAATTGGCCGTATTCTTGTCATTACTGGTAAAGATACGGCCAAACAAGCGCCAGCTCACAAATTTACCACGGACAACGGCGATAGATCACAGATATTCAATTCATTTTGGCACAAATCCGATAGACAATATCATTTTTGAGAAAATCATTTCCTTATTTTTCAAAAGCTAATAAAAGAAAACTCAAACTTACCCCAGATATAAACCATTTTTAGGCCAATTGTTGGCAAACCCTGCCACTGCTAGACTTTCCAGCGCGGGCCAAAGTCTAAAGATCTCAATCATTCAGGCCTTGCGGGGTTGATGCAAATCAGGGCGACCGAGTTCGCCCGCCGGAATAACAGAATTTGTTTTTAAATCTGCAACAGGAAAGCCATTAAATGCACGAGTTAGCCAATATCGTCATCGTCGGCGGCGGCGCCGGTGGTATGGAGATCGCCACCAAACTGGGCCATAAACTGGGCCGCAAAGCCAAAGCCAGAGTCACACTTATCGATGTCGCCGACAGCCATGTCTGGAAACCCCTGCTCCATGAAGTCGCCACAGGCGCATTGGATGTCGGGGTTGATGCCATCAGTTACCGCAGTCACGCTGCCGCTCACGGCTATCACTTTCAGCAAGGCGCCATGACGGACATAGACCGCAAAGCCAAGCAGGTGATACTGGCGCCCATTTGTGATGACAAAGGTGAAGAGCTGTTGCCATCACGGCGCATCGACTATGACTATCTAGTAGTTGCCATCGGCAGTATCGCCAACGACTTCAATATTCCCGGGGTGCGGGAACACTGCGTCTTCCTCGACAACACAGAGCAAGCCATGGCCATCCGCCAGCGTTTGTTGAACAAGTTTATGCGTTATGCCAGCCATCAACAGTTGGATGAGAAGATCAAAATCGCCGTCGTCGGCGCCGGTGCCACCGGAGTGGAGATGTCGGCCGAAATGCATCACGCGGTGGATCAGCTCAAAGGCTTTGGCTACAAGATAGATACCAGCCTGTTGGAAGTCACCCTGATTGAGGCCGACAAACGAATACTGCCCAAGGTGGAAAAGGAAGAGATCTCGGCGGCAGTCGCCAGAGAGCTGAGCACTCTGGGAGTCCGGGTGATGACCAATACCCGTATCACCCAGGTGACAGCCAAGGCGTTGACTACCAGTGAGGGCGAAGAGATCCCGAGCGATATGGTGATCTGGTCCACCGGGGTCAAGGCGCCTGAGTTTCTCCACGGTATTGGCGGCTTGGAAAGCAATCATATCCATCAGCTGCTGGTCAAACCCAATGCCCAAACCACGCTGGATGAGCATATCTTTGCCATTGGAGACTGTGCCGCTTGTCCGCAGCCGGACGGCAGCTGGGTGCCGCCAAGGGGCCAGGCCGCCAGGCAGATGGCTTTGATGACTGCGGATAACATCATAGCCATGCTCAGCGGCAAGACTCCCTCGAAAGAGTACCTTTACAAGGATCTCGGTTCACTGGTGAACCTGTCACGCTTCCACACGGTCGGCAACCTGATGTCTTTCATTGGCGGAGGCGTCATGGTCGAAGGCAAGATAGCCAGATTTGTTTATACCTCTCTCTATCGCCGCCATTTGATAGAGCTGCACGGCGTGGTCAAGGGCACCCTGCTGATGTTTGCCAAGGGGATAACCCGGATAATCCATCCCCACCTCAAGCTGCATTGATAGAGGGGGCGCCAGGCGCCCCCTCTTTTATTTGTCACGCCAGCGAGGCTATAATCGCTGCAGACTTATTTACCCGTAACAGACGAATTCAGATACTGCCTATGACAGCTCAATCCGCCGACTTTTCCAATATCAACCAAAGCAGCGCCCAGTCCTTCAAGGCGCAGAAGAATCTGATCAAACAACTGCTGGCCGGTAAAAAAGTGCCCTGCCCTAAATGCCAACAAGCCTTGAGTGCCACCTTGCCACCGGCAAAATCCACCTCAGAGCTTGCCAGCATCCGCTGCCCCAAGGGCTGCACAGATATTGAGCTGGAAACCGAACTGCCGGGCAAGTGAGTAAGCCCAATAAAAAAGGACCGCAACAGACGGTGGAAATCATCTGCTGCGGCTGCAAAGCAAAACTGTTCAAATATCGAAAGGGCGGCAAAGGCGCCTTGGTTAAATGTTTTGTCGAACGGATCCTCACAGATCATACGCAAACGCCCTGTACCTGCCCCGGCTGCGGCCAGGTCTTCGCCCGTCAGGCACTGATCCGCGGCGTGCCTGCATTCAAGATTATCGGTGGCAAGGCGCGCATGAATTAGCCCCCTTGTGCGGGCGCCGAGCCTTTGCGGCGCAGATAGAAACGGTAGTACCCCAACAGATTGCTGCCGATAAACACAGACTCCATCAATACCGCCATCGGCGAACCCAACAGGATGTTATTCAGCAGCCAGCAACCGCTGCCGACGAACATCAGCTCCCTTAATCCTTTGTCATCACGGCAAAAGGCCGCCCTGGTCTGCAACAAACTGCCGGCCAGACTCAAAAGATCGAGCCATTGATTGAAACTCACGGCCACGGCCGTGACCGAAGCGGCCATAAACAGCCACATCAGACGTCTGTCAACGGTGAAGATACTGACAAAGAATCTGACACTGGCAACCAACATTAAAATGGCCGGGCTCCAGTGGTTAAGCAAGATAAAATGCGCCGCGATCAGCAGGCCCGACACCACCAGACAAGCGAGCACGGCGCGTCTGTGCCTGAATTGGAATGACAAAAGATCGCTAAACAGCGCCAGAGTGACCAACAGCTGTGAAATAACAAAAATGGACAACACTATATCCCGGAAGATTGAAACCGGCCGCTATTGTGCTGTGCCATTGAGGCGATGGCATTAACTTAGGTTAAGACGCCGGCGAATACGGCTGAGGCTCTCTGGGGTGATGCCGATATAGTTGGCCAACTGCACCTGGCTCAGGGCGCTTATCCAGTGTGGCCAATGATTTTTTAACCACAGGTAGCGCTGCTCTGGCGACTTGAGCAATAGAAAAGCTTCTTTCTGCTCCTTGTAACGCAGCTGGGCACGCAGCAATGAAAGCTCGGCGCGCTGAAACCCGCTAAGCTCAAACAGGCTCAGGGGCACGACCACCAGAGTGCTGTTTTCCAGTGCCTCAAGCTGATAACGGGCAGGCTCAGCACTGAGAAAACTGCTGTAAAGCAGACAAAATTCGCCAGGGAAATAGAACTCTTTGCAGCGCTGCTGACCATCACTCAGATAGTGGCTGGCCCGCAGCAGACCATTGAGCAATAAAAAGCCCGACTGCTGTTTGCCACCTTGTGCCAGCAGCACCTCACCTGCCTGACAACTTTTCAGCTGAGCCTTATCCAAGAGTGGCGCCAAAGCACTGGGTTCAAGCCCCAATTCAAGGAAAAAGTCTGTCAGCGCCCGGAAAGCGGCCTGATGAGACATAGATTCATGGCTCATTCAGTCGGGCGCCTATTGGGAAGAAGACGGCAGAATCGAGTTAAGGGTCACAAAGAAAGTGCGTTCCACATACTCGCCCGGCGCTTCGGCCATGGATTGCTCCTGGGTGCGGGTCTTCAGCGCCAAAGTCACGCTGTAAGGCGGGTCGAACGGCTCTTTGGGGGTAATGGCTTCTATCTCAATTCGGTCGCCGAGAAACTGGCTGGCCAGATGCGCAATGGCGCCGGTTTGATAGTCGAATCTGAACATGCCCAGGTACCAGAACACACCTGAGCCCTGGGTTGTCACCGCGAACGGAACAACAAACTGCATCGATTCGGCATTGCCGGGCAAGTTTAATGGAGTCAACTTACGGTAATCGAGCAACACCTCCCCACGAACCACTTCATCCTGATATTCGCCAAACGCCAGATGCTGCTCTTCTTTAAAGCCGGTGAGAGTGACTAACTTATTGCTGTCCGGCAAACGGATCCTGAACTGTTCTCGGGTATCCAGGCTGAACAACCTCTGCATCACACCTTGAGCGCCACCATCAAATTCAGCCAATGGACGCACCATATCGTTTTCCCTGACATAGAGGTCATCTTGGGTGAAGTTGAACCTGTAGATCCCAAGCGCAATCACCGCCAGAAACACCAGCCCCAACACTACAGCCACACGAATAAACAGCTTCATAATTCATCCTGTTAACACCAAAAACAACCATATCGGCACATTGAGCTACCTTAACCTCAAAGCCCAATGGCCGCAGCCGGGATCTGAATTCCTGTCAGCCCGGGTTCAGTCAAGAGCGCAACATTTAATATCCGTTGAAACGCCAACCTATGACTGAAGCGGTAACCATCAAAGGTACGTGCCAATGAGTTTCAGCCAACCAGATTCAGTATCATTAATTTATCAAATACAGTAGCAGACAGCTTGGTCGTTGAGAACTCAAGTTCGGCAACTGGAGATGCAGCTATTGAGGGCCCACGCAGTGCATTAATTAACAAAACAAGCGCACTGATGGAGCCTCGCGGCTCCGCCAATGACGGAAGGTTACCTTTGCTCAAGATAGATGGCTCAAGACTCAAGCTCTGCCAGCCAGCCCTTGAGCAGCGCAGCCAGTTTCTGCCTGTCTTTGGCAGATACACCCTTGAGTAACTGCTGCTGAGTCGCCATATGAGCAGGCAGTGCGGCCTCAACCTTGGCCTTGCCTTCGGCGGTTAATCGTACATTCACCGCCCGGCGATCTTCGGTGCTGTGGCTGCGACAAATGAATCCTTTCTGCTCCAGCTTATCCAAACGGCTGGTCATGGCGCCTGAGGTCAGCATCATGCTCTGGTGCAATTGCCCCGGGGTCAGAGTGTATGGCTCACCGCTGCGGCGTAAGGTTGCCAACACATCAAACTCTCCCTGACGCAAGCCAAATTCGCTATGGCAACGGAGGATTTCAGCATCTATATATTTGTAGATCCTGGCCAGGCGGCCAAAGACTTCCATCGGCTGCAGGTCGTCAGTCACCCCGGCGACCAACCACTGGCTGACTATGGTATCTACGCCATCCTTGATATCTGCGGCTTGCGGCTTGTGGGCTTGTGGCTTGTGGGTTTGTGTTTTTAGCTCTTCCTGCGACATAACTATCTCTATAGCAAGATTCTTTATAAGGAATATTATGCCAGCAAGCGGCTATTCCCAAGCCTGAAAAGCAAAAACGCCGCAGAAATCGATTTCTGCGGCGTTTTTAACTGAATCAATCAGTAAAGAGGCGAATAACTCCCCTTATGATTTCTTCACATAACAGCTCAGGATAACTATGCGGGTGCCATTGACCCGGCCTTCGATATGCTCAGGGTTATTGGTCAGAGCTATGTTACGCACGGCGGTACCGCGCTTGGCCACAAAGCTGGTGCCTTTCACGTTGAGATCTTTAATGATCACCACGCTATCACCAGCGGCCAACTGAGTGCCATTGCTGTCCAGTGTCGGCGCCGAATCATCGCTCTCGGCCGACAAAGACTCGGCATCGCCCCAAGCTTTGAGATCGTCTTCCAGATAAAGCATATCCAGCAGATCCTGAGCCCAACTCTCGCCATTGAGGCGCTTGAGCATGCGATAAGCCATGACCTGCACGGCAGGAACCTGACTCCACATACTGTCGTTCAGGCAACGCCAGTGGTTAACATCCATGGTGTCCGGAGCGGTAATCTGGCCTTCACAGGTAGCGCAGATCATAATGTCACTATCGGTGCGATCACCCGAGTGAGGCAGATCATAGACAGACAGAGCGCCTTCGGCTCCACAGAGTTCACATTTCCCGCCACAGCGGCTTTGCAATTCAGTTTCTGAAGTCATCACTAATATTCTTCGGTCAGGCAAAACGCACATTATGCCGCAAAATCAGAGCTTGATCAGTTTTGCAGTTCACAAAAGCACAAAATAACTGGGGTTTTATCAGAAATGATACGCCATACTAAGGCGAATATCCCGTCCCTGAGCCGCAATGCCGTCAGCCAAATGCGGGCTGTAATACTGGTTGGTCAGGTTACGCAGCGCCAGCCTCAGCTCAAGCCCCTGCAACATATCTTCCGGCTGGAAGGCAAGATACAAGTCTTGCAGAAAATAGGCCTGGCTGGGTCTATCGCTGACAAACAGGCCCTCTTCCGGCACCTTCTGCTGCGCATCATACCAACTGCCACGCCAGGAGAGCGACAGCTCAGGAGTCAGGTAGTACCCCAGGTGCAGACGCATATTGAGCGGAGGAATGTCTGCCAGGTTTTCATCCCTGCCACTGCTGTCACGCAGGCTGCCGCTGTGCTTGCCTCGGGTATAGGAAGCCGTATAGTCGGCAAACCAATCGTGCCAACGGTATTGAGCCTCGAAATCGCCACCGTAGATATGGTAGCCGTCGAGATTCACATAACCGCTCTCAAATGGCTGACTCTTGTCGACCCAGAGCCCTTTGCGCTGGGCGATATTCTGTTTTCCCTGATTCCAATACAGAGTCAGTTGGGTCGAGAGCCTGTCATCACCGGCGAAGACCCCATCAAAGGCGCTGCTCAGCCCAAGCTTATAGGCGTGCAGCCGCTCGACATCTATCCCGCGACTGGTCGCCTGAGCACTACTGGCCTTGGCATATTGCACCGCGTAAATCTCATCCACCACAGGCGCCTGCAGGCTGTAGGCATAATCCAGGGTCAGCAAGCTGACATCACTGAGACGGTATTCCAGCCCAAGCCTTGGCGACCAACCGCTGTGGCGGGTAGAGGAAAAGTCATGGCCGACACTGGGGTCGTTGTAATCCGGCGCCAGATTGCCATGGCCTATGCTGTAAATACTATCGAACCGCAGCGATGGTTTTAGGATGAAGTTATCCGTCAGGGCAATGCTGTCGCTGATATAAAAGGCGTAGGTATCCTGGCGACCTCCAGGCTGGTAGTAAGGCGTGTACAGGCCGAAGTTTTTCTCCGCCTTGTTCTGATAACTCTTGTTGAATACCAATGAGCGGCGATCGAGCGAGCGATACTGCAGCCCCACAGTCAGCAAGTGGTCACCCAACTGGCTGGTGTTGTTGATATCGATAAAGTCCCTGTCGTATTCGAGCCAGGACTCGTGGCCAAAGTTACCTACAGAAACAAACATCTTATCGAAGGCTATCTGGGGCCTTACCCAGTGCCTGTCGTTACTGCTGCTGGACAGCGCCAATTGCAGATCCCACAGCGGACTGGCCGGTGTATAACGATAGTTGAGTGAAACTGTGCTGTCTTTGTAACTGTTGAGGGCGGTATTGGCGTATTTTGCCGCCTCAAAAGAGCCGTACTTTTTGATATTGAACTCAGATACAGTGGGCATTTCGCCGCGGCGGTTGGCCCAGGGTTTACGGCCTTCATCATCGTAGGAGGTATAGCTCAAAGACAACTTGTGCGCCCCCAGCTCATAATCCAGCTTGGCCAGTAGGTTGTTTTGCCGATAACCTGAGAAACGAAACACCTGGCCGTTGCCCAGCTTAAGATCGCCGGCATCTTTATAGCTGTAGTTAACAAGTGCCGACAGCCCTGAGTTCAAGCGGCCATAAAGCGTACCAGTGTAAGTCTCCAAGCCGTTGTTATCGGCATAGCTGGCCTTGACTCTGGCGCCCAAGCTTTTGCCGTAATCCAGAAAATCATCGGCACTCTTGGTCACCACATACATGGAGCCACCGAAACCACCATTGCCGGAGCGGGGATCGTGGGCGCCCTTGATCACCTCAATTCGCTTGACCATATCCGGGTCGATAAAGAAAGAGCCGTAGCGATACTGTTCAAACCCGACCGGGGCGTTGTCGACATAGACATTGAGATCTTCTGTCTCACCAAAGCCCCAAACATTGATTTTTTCACCGCCGCTGCGGGGGCCGCCATCAAGAGTGATGCCGGGCACAGTGTCCAGCACTTCGGCAAAGTTTCCCGCCTGTTGCTCCTCTATGTCCTCCAATGTCACCAAGGCTTCGCCCGGACGGGTCAGCGTCAGTTCCCGACGAAAAGGCTGGCCACGCACCTCTATGATCTCTATCGCTTCCACCTTAGGTTCACCCAGCACGCTGGTACCACTCTTGGACGGCTGAGAAGTGGCGGCCAGCAAGGGCCAGGGCGCCAAGGCACACAGCAGTAATGGCAGCTTGCCGCTCGGCGCCATTCGCCGGGATTGTTCGCTTGTCATCTATCATCTCCCCTTAAAAATAAGGCGGCATTATAAGAATCAAGCTGACAAATGAGAATTATTCTCACCGATATTTACACAGGATCCTATTTGGTTATATTTGTTTCAAAAATGTAAAACCAATTGACTCACAACAGGCTTTCACCTGAGATATCGCCGTGAAGAAAATGGAGAACAAAAATGAGCTTCAGCGAACAAGGTTTTGCCTTTCTGACCCGGCTGGAAAACAACAACGACAGGGCCTGGTTCAAGCAACATCAGGATGAGTATGAAACCCTGCTCAGGGGGCCGGCACTGGCGTTTATTGAACAGATGCAGCAGCCTATTCAGGCCTTGTCTCCCAGATTGACAGCGATCGCCAAGAAGGTCGGAGGCAGTTTGATGCGGCCACAGCGGGACACTCGCTTTGGTCACGACAAGTCGCCCTACAAGCTCAATGTCGGGATCCAGTTTCGCCATTTTCAGGGTAAGGATGTCCACGCTCCCGGGTTGTATCTGCATCTGGCCAACGATGGCTGCTTTATCGCTGCCGGGATCTGGCGCCCCGAATCCAAGGTGCTCGGCGCCATCAGACAATGTATCGACGACAACCCACGCGCCTACAGCAAGGCGTTGGAGGAATTACAGCGTCATGGGTTTACGATGGACGGTGACAGCCTGGTGCGGCCACCCAAGGGGTTCGATAAAAGCCACCCATTGATAAACGAGTTGAAACGCAAAGACTTTGTGGCGCTTAAGATGCTGACAAAAGAGCAGGTTTGTCGCAGCGATTTTGTCGACTTCTGTGCCAGTGAGTTCCAACACACCCAGGCGTTGATGCGCTATCTGTGCTTTGCCCTGGACTTGGATTATTGATGTCTGTTCCTGGATTATTGATTGCCGTACCCGAGCTTAAACTGCCCAGGTAGAATCTGGCTCAACGTCCAAGCTGAGCGCGCATCACACTCAACGCCTGCTGCAACTCCTGATGCAAACCGGCCTTGCCGAGCACCCGAATCCCCTGCAGTTGCAACAGTAACCAGGCCGCGAGCGCCTCGGTATTGTCACTGTTAAGCTCGCCGCGCTCTCTGGCGTGGGTCAACGCCTTGGCAAACGCCTCCTTGATGGAGTCAAACAAGTGCCGACTCTCTTGCTGTACGACAGCATCCTCCAGGCTCATCTCCAGCAGCGCATTTTGCAGGAAACAGCCGTATTTTTGCTCTCGCTGCAGGGCCACAAACTGTTCAAGGTAATCAATTACCTGCTGTAACCCTGCGCCTTCAGCGCGCAGGCTGTCGAGCGCTGGCAAAGAGTTTTGCTGCAGATACAGACGCAGCGCCTCCCGGTACAGATTCAGCTTGTCGCCATAAGTGTTATAGAGACTGAATCTGTTGATCCCCAGATGCTCGACCAGATCCGCCACTGAGGTGGCGGCATAGCCCTTTTGCCAAAAGAGCTCCATTGCCAATTTCAGCTTATCTTGCCGGTCAAAATTGCAACTTCTTGCCATACTGCTCCCAAACGTTTTCAGCGAATGACGTGCTGTATATTTAGCCAAATTAATTCTTGACTGATCGTTCTGATATCCCTAAAGTCTAACCTAAACGATCGTTCCGAAAAAGATTTGAATACATTTTCCTGAAACCAAACCAGGAAAAGTAACTAAACGACCCAAGACAGATGGAGAAAGATAGATGAAGCTGTATGAACTCGGACCTACCCCAAGTGCCCGCAGAGTCAGTATTTTCATGGCGGAGAAAGGCATAGATATCGAGCGGATAAACGTCGATCTTCGCGGCGGAGAAAATCTCTCGGCCGAATTCAAGGCCAAGAGTCTCAATGGCCGCATTCCGCTGCTGGAGCTGGATGATGGCAGTTATCTGTGCGAGTCTGTGGCCATCTGCCGTTATCTCGACGAGCTGTTCCCTACCGAGCTCAAGCTCTTTGGCAACACGCCGCTGGAGCGAGCAAAGGTGGAGATGTGGCAGCGCATCGTTGAACTGCAGGGGTTGTTACCTGCCTTTCAGGCATTTCGCAATATCAGCGGCATCTACAGCGACCGGGAAACCTGCATTCAAGCCTGGGGCGAAGAATCCCGCAAGCGCCTGGAATCTTTCCTGCCTCTGCTGGAGCAGCGCCTGAGTGAATCCCCTTATCTGGCCGGTGACAACTACTCCATTGCCGATATCACCGCCTATATCTTATTGGGATTCATCAAAAATCTGCAGATTTCACTGCAGCCTTTCCCTGTGCTGCAGAGCTGGTATGAGCAAACCGGACAACGCCCGGCAATGAGCCAGCCAAAACAAGGATAAAAGCAAGGATAAAATCTAGGAGACACACATGATTGAACTCTATACCGCCGCCACCCCCAACGGCTTTAAAATCAGTATTGCCCTGGAAGAGATGGGCTTGCCTTACCGGGTACACCATCTGGATCTCAGTGCCAATGAACAGAAACAACCCGAGTTTTTAGCCATCAATCCCAACGGCCGGATCCCGGCCATCATAGACAGGGATAACGATGATTTCGTGGTGTTTGAATCCGGAGCCATCTTGCTTTACTTAGCTGAAAAAACAGGGAAATTCTTACCTGCTGATGCCAAGAAGCGCTCCCAGGTCATCCAATGGCTGATGTTCCAGATGGGCGGCGTAGGCCCTATGATGGGACAAGCCAATGTGTTCTACCGCTATTTTCCGGAGAAGATCCCGGCCGCGATAGAGCGTTATCAAAAAGAGGGCCGGCGCCTGTTTGAGGTGATGGATAATCAGTTGGCCAAACATGCCTATTTGGCCGGTGATGAGTACAGCATAGCCGATATGGCTACCTGGCCCTGGGTACGGATTTACGACTGGAGCGGCATAGATATTCAAGGCCTGCCTCATCTGCAACGTTGGCTCGATACGCTGGCTCTGCGCCCGGCCTGTCAAAAAGGCATAGTCACCCCAGAGTCCAGGGACCAGTTAAGCGATGAAGACAGGGCCAAACAGATAGCGCAAATGGTTACCCGCTAAGTCTGAGTCGTGTGGTAACCATTAGCAAACATTAGCAAAACAAGGTGCCGGGGACAGGCCGCGGCACTTCTGTTAATATTGGCGCCATTGCTATCCACACTTGATGCAGAGAGACCTTTGACCGCGCCAAGCCCTTCATTGACTCCGGCCCAAAAACGTGCCGCCAGTTATGCCAACACCATCAACACTCTGTTTACTGAAATCCTCGACAGTCGCCAGAGTGCCGATCGGGTGCTGGCGAACTATTTCCGCAGCAACAAGAAACACGGCTCCAAAGACAGAAAGGTCATTCGGGAAACCCTGTTTGCCCTATTTCGTTGGTGGGGTTGGTTACAACAACTTGAAGCTACCGATGAGCAAACCCTGTGGTTCCAGCGCCTGGCATTGGCGGCGGCGATAGAAGCTCACCCTTGGACGGACATTATCAGTGCCTGGCAGCAACAAGTGGGCAAGTCATTCGCCCTGCCTGAGCAGGCTCTGGCCCCCAAAGCCGCCGCCGCATTGGTATTCAAGGTCTCTGGCCAACATGTCTTGGCAAGAGACCTGGCGCCGGACTGGTTCTGGCAGGCCGTGGCGCCGCTGCCAGCGGCCGGGGAAGAGCTGCTGATAGACGCGCTTTGCAGTCGCCCGCCTATCTGGGCCAGGGTGCAAAATATGCCGCTGTCCAAGGCCCTGGCCGAACTCAGAAGCGCCGGAGTCGATGCTAGCGCCGCTCCCGTCTTCAATGACGCCATCAGCCTTGGCAGCAAGAGTATCAACCTCAATGAAATCAGACTCTATAAAGAAGGGTTTATTGAAGTGCAGGATCTGGCCTCCCAGGTCATAGGTCAGGTTTGCGCCCCAAGAGCCGGCGAAAACTGGTGGGACGCCTGCTCCGGCGCTGGTGGCAAGAGCCTGCAACTCAGTTCGCTGATGCAGCAAGATAGTACCGCCAAAGGCGTTTTTGGCACTATTACCGCCTCGGATATCCGCCCGGCTGCGCTCAATGAACTGGAAAAACGCGCCAAACGCGCCGGTTTCAACATCAAGGTTGCGCCTTGGCGCAGCGATGCCCTGCCGGTTGCCAGAGAAACCTTCGACGGCGTGCTGGTCGATGCCCCCTGCAGCTGCACCGGCACCTGGCGCCGAAATCCGGACATGCGCTGGCTGGATGACAGCCAGGCCATCAGCGATAAACCCGCGCTGCAGCTCGACATACTCAGCCGCGCCTGCGATGCAGTCAAGCCAGGAGGTACTTTGGTTTACGCCACCTGCTCACTGGCGGACAGCGAAAACCGCCAGGTGGTCGATGCCTTCCTGGCCAAGCGGCCCGAGTTTACTCTGGAAACGCTCAGCCACCCATTCAGCGGTGAACAGACGCAGTATTTGACGATTTGGCCCTTTGAAGCCAATGCCGATGGGATGTTTGTTGTTCGTTTTCGTAAACAAGGCTAGCAAGAGTCAGGTTAATGCCCGAAGGGAATCGGGGACAGACATGCAATAATTTTTACCTTGAGACGCTAAATTTCTCACTTTAGCTTGACCGGCGCTTTAGGTAAAAAGGAGCGGTGCAACCTATATGCACTGTGTTATTGGAAATGGATCATGTCAAACCACTATGATTTCGATGACAACGATGCTCCATGGGGAGATCATGTCAGAGGTAAGCAAAAGAACAAACGGGTCAAACAGCGCCGCCGGGACAGCAAGAGACGTTATCCGGACGAATATATGGAGCCTGAGTTTCTCAGAGATAAATGGAAATAATCTTGGCTTAATCTCAAGAAAACCAATCAACAACAAAGGGGCTTAGGAAAGGGCGAATAAGCTGCGAATAAGCCCCATTTGTGCACTGCGTCAACTCACCTGTCTAGGCTACGCCAATTTGCAACAACGCCAGCGGCGGCTCCGAAGGGGGTATTGGTGCAATTCTGCAAAAATAACGTTGCTTAAAATTGCTTATATTTCTACAAACATACACCTCATTTCCAGGCACAGGCGGAACTGTGACCGTCGAAAACAGGGACGTTTTCGTCGAGGCTACATGGACGTATTCACGCCATGTCACAGGATCGCCTGTGCGAAAGGCGCACCGCAGGTGATTGGCTACACCGTGGCCGGAAGCTCGGCCAGTACTAATTTAGGAACTTTTAGCTGGAAGCTATGATAGCCGCTGTGCCAGCGGCCTAAAGTCGTGGTGTTCCACACCACACCGGCCAAGGGGTTTTGCTTGTCCAAAGCCCCTTGCATCCCCAAGGACACCCCGACGTAGCCGAAATCCCCGCTGGCTTATGAAACAAATTGGCTACACTCAGGACTCGCATCCTTGCTCGACCTTCGAGCCTCGACATCCCTGTCTCGGCTACGCCAATTTGCAACAACGCCAGCGGCGGCTCCGAAGGGGGCATTGGTGCAATTCTGTTAGCGCTGAGTAGCTTGAAATATCTGAAGAGTTTGCAGACATACACCTATTTTCCAGGCACAAGCGGAACTGTGACCTTCCGAGCCAGGGATGGCGAGGCAGTGTAAAAAATGGACACCCAGCATTAATGGCGTGGTAGTTAGCTTCCGACTATGCTTTGTTTAAGCATTTAACAAGGAGGTTATTATGCCGCGCCCTCGCCGAACTCAAATCAGCCTTGAAGATACGCCTTACTACCACTGTTGCAGCCGCGTGGTGCGGCGAGCCTTTCTGTGTGGTGATGATGCCTACTCGGGTAAGAATTATGACCACCGCCGTGGTTGGGTGGAATCGTTATTGTTTGAACTGGAAGCTGTTTTTGCTATTGATGTGGCGGCATTCGCCATCATGAGTAATCATCTGCATCTGGTGTTGCATATTGATATAGAGACAGCAAACCGATGGACAGACAGAGAAGTGCTTGAGCAATGGCATAAGCTGTTTAAAGGTGATGAGTTAACCCGCAAATTCACCCAGGGTGAGCTGATTGAAGCGTATGAAGTTCCTAGGCTGAAGCATACTATCGCGATTTTTCGCAGCAGGTTATGTGACATCAGTTGGTTCATGCGTTGTCTCAACGAACCGATAGCGCGTCAAGCCAATCAGGAAGATAACTGTACCGGCCGATTCTGGGAAGGAAGATTTAA